>NZ_JASCPP010000030.1:0-59465 GCF_029959745.1 Pseudomonas sp. PS01298
GCCGACGATAGCGTTCTAGAGACTGCTATCGCCGGCAAGCCGGGCTCCTGCACGATTCGGGGGTCAGAACAGGAAATACCGCTGCGCCATCGGCAACACGTCCGCCGGCTCGCACCACAGCAACACCCCATCGGCCTTGACCTGGTAGGTCTGCGGGTCCACCTCGATATCCGGCAGGTAATCGTTGTGGATCAGGTCGGTTTTCTGCACGTCGCGACAGCCCTTCACAACCCCAATCTGTTTCTTCAGGCCCAGCGCTTCCGGCAGGCCTGCGTCCATCGCTGCCTGGCTGATAAAGGTCAGGCTGGTGGCGTGCAACGAGCTGCCAAAACTGGCGAACATCGGGCGGTAGTGCACCGGTTGCGGGGTCGGGATCGAGGCGTTGGCGTCGCCCATCAGGCTGGAGGCAATCGCACCACCCTTGAGGATCAGGGTCGGCTTGATGCCGAAGAACGCCGGGCGCCACAGCACCAGGTCAGCCCATTTGCCGACTTCGATGGAGCCGACGATATGGCTGATGCCATGGGTGATCGCCGGGTTGATGGTGTATTTGGCGATGTAGCGCTTGGCGCGGAAGTTATCGTTGCCCGGACCGTCGCCGGGCAGGGCGCCGCGCTGTTTTTTCATCTTGTCGGCGGTCTGCCAGGTGCGCGTGATCACTTCGCCGACACGGCCCATGGCCTGGCTGTCGGAGCTGATCATCGAGAAGGCGCCGAGGTCGTGCAGGATGTCTTCGGCGGCGATGGTTTCGCGGCGGATGCGGCTTTCGGCGAAGGCCACGTCTTCGGCAATGCTCGGGTCCAGGTGATGGCAGACCATCAACATGTCCAGGTGTTCGTCGATGGTATTGCGCGTGAACGGCCGCGTCGGGTTGGTGGAACTGGGCAGCACGTTGGCAAAGCCGCAGGCCTTGATGATGTCCGGCGCATGGCCGCCACCGGCACCTTCGGTGTGATAGGTGTGGATGGTGCGGCCCTTCAGCGCGGCCAGGGTGGTTTCGACGAAGCCCGACTCGTTGAGGGTGTCGCTGTGGATCGCCACTTGCACGTCGTACTGGTCGGCGACGCTCAGGCAGTTGTCGATGCTGGCGGGCGTGGTGCCCCAGTCTTCATGCAGCTTCAAGCCGATGGCGCCGGCCTTGACCTGTTCGATCAGCGGCTCCGGCAGGCTGGCGTTGCCCTTGCCGGTCAAGCCGATGTTCATCGGGAACGAGTCGCTGGCCTGCAGCATGCGCGCCAGGTGCCACGGGCCCGAAGTGCAGGTGGTGGCGTTGGTGCCGGTGGCCGGGCCGGTGCCGCCACCGATCATGGTGGTGACGCCGCTGGTCAGCGCTTCTTCGATCTGCTGCGGGCAGATGAAATGCACATGGGAGTCGATGCCGCCGGCAGTGAGGATCATGCCTTCGCCAGCGATCACTTCGGTGCTGGCGCCGATGGCCATGGTCACACCGGGTTGGATATCCGGGTTGCCGGCCTTGCCGATGGCATGGATGCGGCCATTCTTGAGGCCCACATCGGCCTTGACGATGCCCCAGTGGTCGATGATCAGCGCGTTGGTGATCAGGGTATCGACGACCTCGTGGGCGAGCAGTTGGCTCTGGCCCTGGCCATCGCGGATCACCTTGCCGCCGCCGAATTTCACTTCTTCGCCGTAGACGGTGAAGTCCTGCTCCACTTCGACGAACAGCTCGGTGTCGGCCAGGCGGACCTTGTCGCCGACGGTGGGGCCGTACATGTCGGCGTAGGCTTGTCTGGAAATCTTCATGTGATTGCCTTGGGAATTAAGTGAATGTGGGATCGCGCGCTCGCTTTCGCCGGCTTCCCGGCGATGGGGCCTAGAGGTCGCCCATGATCCGCCCGGCAAAACCAAATACCCGGCGTCCGCCGCTCAAATCGACCAGTTCGATTTCACGGCTTTGCCCAGGCTCGAACCGCACCGCCGTGCCCGCTGGAATATTCAAGCGCATGCCGCGACTCAATGCGCGGTCGAAGGTCAGTGCGTCGTTGGTCTCGAAAAAGTGGTAATGCGAACCCACCTGGATCGGGCGGTCGCCGCTGTTGGCCACGCTCAGGGTGATGGTGCGGCGGCCGACATTGAGTTCGATCTCGCCAGGCTGGATCTGATATTCGCCAGGAATCATGCAGGTTGCCCCAAGGTCTTGAAGTAGATGGCGGTCGGGGTGTAGCGCCCGTCCGGGCTTTGGCAGTAGTCGGGCAGTTCGCCGATCTTGGTGTAGCGCAGCGACTGGTAGAAGGCCTCGGCGCCCGAGCCGGCTTCGGTGTCCAGGTACAACAGGCCGCGCTTGTGCTGGCGCGCGGCGAGTTCCAGTGTGTTCATCAACTGTTGGCCCAGGCCATGGCGTCGCGCGCTGCTGTGCACCAGCAGTTTTTGCACCTCGGCGCGGTTCAGGCCGTTGGCTTTCAGGCACAGCGCCAATTGCACGCTGGCGATCACCTGTTCGTCGCGCACCACCACCCACAGCAGCAGGCTGGTGTCTTCGATGCTGGCGCGCACGCCTTGCAAATAGTCGCGGGCCTGGGCTTCATCGAAGTCGGCCATGAAACCCACCGACGCGCCGTGCTTGACCGCGTCGAGCAACAGCTCGACCAAGCCCTGGCGGTAGTGGGCAAAACTTTCAGCATTGACTCGACGCAGTTGGGTCGCGCTCATCGATCTCACTCCTTGGGCGGTTGCGCGCCCGGATTCAATGTCAGTTGCATAAAGGTCAGGTCCAGCCAGCGGCCGAACTTGATGCCCACCTGGGGCATCTGCCCGGTGGTGATGAAGCCCAGGCGTTCATGCAGGCGGATCGAGGCCTGGTTGCCGCTTTCGATGGCGGCGACCATCACGTGTTTGCCACAGGTACGCGCGCGTTCGATCAGTGCTTGCATCAGCAGGGGGCCAAGGCCTTTGCCACGCTGGTCGTTGCGCACATACACCGAGTGTTCGACGCTGTAGCGAAAGCCTTCGAAGGGACGCCAGTCACCGAACGAGGCGTAGCCGATCACTTCATCATTTTCCACCGCGACCAGGATCGGATAGGCCTGGGCCTGGCGCGAACTGAACCAGGCCTGGCGGTTGCCGAGGTCCACCGGTTGTTCGTTCCAGATCGCCGTGGTGTTGAGCACCGCGTCGTTGTAGATATCGCGAATCGCCGGCAGATCGGCGTGCACGGCGTCACGCAGGGAGATGGACATGCTCGGTCCCTCAAGCAATCGGTTGGTGGACGGTGACCAGCTTGGTGCCGTCCGGGAACGTGGCTTCCACCTGGATATCCGGGATCATTTCCGGGATGCCTTCCATCACTTGCTCACGGCTCAGCAGGGTGGTGCCGTAGTGCATCAGGTCGGCCACGGTGCGGCCATCGCGGGCGCCTTCCATCAGGGCGGCGGAAATATAGGCGATGGTTTCCGGGTAATTGAGCTTCACCCCGCGCGCCAGGCGGCGCTCGGCCACCAGGCCGGCGGTAAAGATCAGCAGCTTGTCTTTTTCCCGTGGGGTCAGATCCATGGTTCAAGGTCCTTCAAAACGTCATTCATAAAAACACCGTAGATCCCTGTGGACGCTGGCTTGCCAGCGATGGCGGACTATCCGGCGAAACCTTCGTGACTGAGTCACCGCGATCGCCGGCAAGCCGGCTCCTGCAGTGCGAATCTTCATGTGCTCCAGATTCTCGGTGAAACGGCTTCACGGCCCAGCACCGCCGGGCGTAAGAGTTTCCATAAATCAATCAACCAGCCCCGCGCCAACAGCGCTTCACTGGCCAGGCAGCGAGCGACCAGCAAACCGGGCAGTTGGGTCAGGTCGCCGCGCACGGCGTGGGGCAGGGCGCGGCACTGTTCGAGTAATTGCGGTTCGATCTCGGCGGTCAGCAACAGCGTGGCGAACACCGGTTGGCCGTCGAGGCCGATGGGCGAGTCGAGCAAACCGTCGGCGCCCACAATGCGCTGGCGCTCATGCCAGAGCAACTGGCCGTCGCGGCGGATATCCAGGTGCGATTGGAAGTGGCCGAGGTCGAAACGCTCACCGCTGGCCGGGCGACCGAGGGCAATGACGTCCCAGTAGAACAGCCGCGCATCGCCGTGCAGCTGGATGCGCGTGGTGAGCTCGGCCTGGGCGGCGCTGAACACGATGGTTTCCTGGGGCAGCCACTCCAGGGTCGCGCCGGCTTCCACGGTCAAGTCCAGTTGCTGAAACGCCGGGCCGCTGGCGCGGTACCACTTGGCCGCGCCGGGGCTGGTCAATTGGGCCCAGGCGCCTGTGCCGACATGCGCGCTGATGTCCAGGCGATCACCACCGGCAATTCCGCCGGGCGGGTGCACGATGATGTGCTGGCACACCTCGGGACCTTCGGCATACAGGTGCTTCTGCACCCGCAGCGGGCCGAGGTGGCGGCGCATTACCGGGCGCGTGGTATCGCCGAAACGTGCGTAGCCGAGTTCCAGCTCGGCGTGCCAGCTGGGGGTGAACAGGGCGGGGGAGACGGGCAGGTTCATGGTTGAGTGCTTATCATCAGGACGCTACAGATTAGATGGTAACCAGGCCGCGTACACCTTCACGCTCCATATTTTCGCCACGGCCCTGCTGGACGATTTCACCCCGCGACATCACCAGGTACTGGTCGGCCAGCTCGGCGGCAAAGTCGTAGAACTGCTCTACCAGCAGGATGGCCATGTCGCCGCGTGCGGCAAGTTTCTTGATCACTGCACCGATCTCCTTGATCACCGACGGCTGGATGCCTTCGGTGGGTTCATCGAGGATCAGCAGGCGCGGACGGCTGGCCAGGGCGCGGCCAATCGCCAACTGTTGCTGCTGGCCGCCGGACAGGTCACCGCCGCGCCGGTGCTTCATTTGCAGCAACACCGGGAACAGTTCGTAGATAAAGGCCGGCACTTCCTTGGCCTCTGCACCGGGAAACCGCGACAAGCCCATCAGCAGGTTTTCTTCCACCGTCAGCCGCCCGAAAATCTCCCGACCCTGCGGCACGTAGGCGATCCCGGCGTGCACACGCTGGTGCGGCTTGAACCCGGTGATGGGTTTGCCTTCCCAATTCACCGCGCCCTCCTTGGCCGGCAGCAGGCCCATCAGGCACTTGAGCAAGGTGGTCTTGCCCACGCCGTTACGGCCGAGCAGGCAGGTGACCTCGCCGATCTTCACATCAAAGGAGAGACCGCGCAGGATGTGGCTACCGCCGTAATACTGATGCAGCTTGTCGACTTGCAGCATGTTCAAAATCTCCTCAAATCGTGCAGGTGCCTGGCATGCAGGAGCCTGGCTTCTGTGGTGAGCAGGCTTGCCCTGCGTTGGGCTGCGCAGCAGCCCTAAACCCAGACAACGCGGTGTGCCTGGCGTAACGCGGCGCTCTTATTGGGGCTGCTTCGCAGCCCAACGCAGGGCAAGCCTGCTCACCACAAAGGTGTTGGTGTGCATACCGCCGTAGTACGGGTGCAGCTTGTCGACGTGCAGCATGTTCAAAACTCCTCAAATCGTGCAAATGCCTGGCGGGCATGTACCTGGTGCGCAGGTACCTGACGTGCAGTTACCTGGCGCTCAGGTGCCTGGCTTCTGTGGTGAGCAGGCTTGCCCTGCGTTGGGCTGCGCAGCAGCCCTAAAACCAGACAACGCGGTGTGCCTGGCGAAACGCGGCGCTCTTATTGGGGCCGCTTCGCAACCCAACGCAGGGCAAGCCTGCTCACCACAACAGTGTGTCTGCCGCCGATTTTTCAGCGGCCCAGGTACACCTCGATCACCCGTTCATTTTCCTGCACTTGTTCCAGCGATCCTTCCGCCAGCACGCTGCCCTGGTGCAACACGGTCACGTGGTCGGCAATCGAACCGACGAAGCCCATGTCGTGCTCCACCACCATCAACGAGTGCTTGCCCGCCAGGCGTTTGAACAGTTCGGCGGTGAATTCAGTTTCGGCGTCGGTCATACCCGCCACCGGTTCGTCGAGCAGCAACAGCTGCGGGTCCTGCATCAGCAGCATGCCGATTTCCAGGAACTGCTTTTGCCCGTGGGACAGCAAACCCGCCGGGCGATCCAGTGACGCGGTCAGGCGAATAGTGTCGAGCACTTCATCGATACGGTCTTTCTGCTCGCCACTCAGGCGCGCGCGCAGGCTGGCCCATACCGACTTGTCGGTCTTCTGCGCCAGCTCGAGATTTTCAAACACGCTGAGGGCTTCGAACACCGTGGGTTTCTGGAACTTGCGGCCAATGCCGGCCTGGGCGATCTGAACTTCGCTCATGCTGGTCAGGTCCAGGGTCTCGCCGAACCAGGCCTTGCCATGGCTGGGGCGGGTCTTGCCGGTGATCACGTCCATCAACGTGGTCTTGCCGGCGCCGTTGGGGCCGATGATGCAGCGCAATTCACCGACACCGATGTACAGGTTCAAGGCGTTGAGGGCCTTGAAACCGTCGAAGCTGACGCTGATGTCTTCCAGGGTCAGGATCGTGCCGTGGCGGGTGTTCAGGCCGGTGCCGGCGGCCTGGCCGAGGCCGATGGCATCGCGGCCGCTGCCCGCATCGAGAATAGGTTCGAGCATGACGTTCCTCATTTTTTCAGCAGCCCGATCACGCCCTTGGGCAGGTACAGGGTGACGATGATGAACAGCGCGCCGAGGAAGAACAGCCAGTATTCCGGGAAGGCCACGGTGAACCAGCTCTTCATGCCATTGACCACGCCGGCGCCGAGCAACGGCCCGATCAGCGTGCCGCGCCCGCCCAGGGCCACCCACACGGCGGCTTCGATGGAGTTGGTCGGCGACATTTCGCTGGGGTTGATGATGCCCACTTGCGGCACATACAACGCCCCGGCCAAACCGCACAACACCGCGCTCAGCACCCACACGAACAGCTTGAAGCCGCGCGGGTCGTAGCCGCAGAACATCAGGCGGTTCTCGGCGTCACGCAGGGCGGTCAGTACCCGGCCGAACTTGCTGCGTGCCAGCCGCCAGCCGATGAACAGGCTCGCCACCAGCAGCAGGACCGTGGCCACGAACAACACCGCGCGCGTGCCCGGTTCGGTGATGCCGAAACCGAGAATGCTGCGAAAATTGGTGAAGCCATTGTTGCCGCCAAAGCCCGTCTCGTTGCGAAAGAACAACAGCATCCCGGCGAAGGTCAGGGCCTGGGTCATGATCGAGAAATACACGCCCTTGATCCGCGAGCGGAAGGCGAAGAAACCGAACACCAGCGCCAGCACGCCCGGCGCCAGCACCACCAGGCACAGGGCCCACAGGAAGTGCTCGGTGCCAACCCAATACCAGGGCAGTTCGGTCCATGACAGGAAGGTCATGAACGCCGGCAACTCATCGCCGCTGGCCTGGCGCATCAGGTACATGCCCATCGCATAACCGCCGAGGGCGAAGAACAGGCCGTGGCCGAGCGAGAGCATTCCCGCGTAGCCCCACACCAGGTCCAGCGCGAGCGCGACGATGGCATAGCAGAGGATCTTGCCGACCAGTGTCAGGGTGTAGGCGGACACATGCAGCGCACTGTCCGGCGGCAACAACGACAGCAGCGGCAGCGCGAGCAGTACCACAAGGATCAACGCGCCCACTGCAATCGTGACGGTGGGGCCGGCCTTTTGCGTGGCCGTGAGCATCAATGGCTGGTTCATCAGTCGATCACCCGTCCTTTCAGTGCGAAGAGTCCCTGCGGGCGTTTCTGGATAAACAGAATGATCAGCGCGAGGATCAGGATCTTGCCGAGCACGGCACCGATCTGCGGTTCGAGAATCTTGTTGGCGATCCCCAGGCCGAAGGCCGCCATCACGCTACCGGCCAACTGGCCGACACCGCCGAGCACCACCACCAGGAACGAATCGATGATGTAGCTCTGGCCCAAGTCGGGGCCGACGTTGCCGATCTGGCTCAGCGCCACGCCGCCCAGGCCGGCGATGCCGGAGCCGAGGCCAAACGCGAGCATGTCAACGCGCCCGGTGGGCACGCCACAGCAGGCAGCCATGTTGCGGTTCTGGGTGACGGCGCGCACGTTGAGGCCCAGGCGCGTCTTGTTCAGCAGCAGCCAGGTCAGCACCACCACAAACAGCGCGAAGGCGATGATCACGATGCGGTTGTACGGCAGCACCAGGTTGGGCAGCACCTGGATCCCGCCGGACAGCCACGCGGGATTGGAGACTTCGACGTTCTGCGCGCCAAACACCAGGCGCACCAACTGGATCAGCATCAGGCTGATGCCCCAAGTGGCGAGCAGGGTTTCCAGCGGCCGGCCGTACAGATGGCGAATCACCGTACGCTCCAGCGCCATGCCGATCGCGGCGGTGACGAAGAACGCCACCGGCAAGGCGATCAACGGGTAGAACTCGATGGCCGCGGGCACGTAGCGCTGCATCAGTAACTGCACCACATAGGTCGAGTAGGCGCCGAGCATCAGCATCTCGCCGTGGGCCATGTTGATCACACCGAGCAGGCCGAACGTGATCGCCAGGCCCAGGGCCGCGAGGAGCAGGATCGACCCCAGGGACATGCCGCTGAAGGCCTGGCCGAGGATCTCGCCGAGCATCAGTTTGCGTTTGACCTGGGCCAGGCTGGTTTTGGCAGCGGTGTGCACGGCGGCGTCGGTTTCCACGCCCGGCGCCAGCAGTGCTTCGAGGCGGGTGCGCGCCAGCGGATCGCCGGTGCTGCCGAGCAGACGCACCGCAGCGAGGCGCACCAGCGGGTCGGTGTCGACCAGTTGCAGGTTGGCCAGCGCCAGGCTGAGGGCGGTGTGCACGTCCTCGTTGGTCTCGGCGGCGACCTGCTGGTCGAGGAATTTGAGCTGTGCAGGCACAGCGGTTTTTTGCAGGGTTTGTGCTGCGGCCAGGCGCACCTTGGGGTCGGCGGCGAGCAGTTGCTGGCTGGCTTGCACGTTGTCGATCAAACCGCGCAGGCGGTTGTTCAGGCGTACGGTCCTGGTTTCACCGTTGACCGTGAGTTGGCCTTGTTGCAGCGCGTCGACCAGTTCGATGCGGGCTGGATTTGGCTGGGCAGCCCAGTCCTGCAGCAGCTTGGCTTGCTGCGTCGGGTTGGCGGCCAGGAAGTCTTCGGCATCGCCTGCGTGTGCGGCCAGCGGCAGCAACAGCAGGGCGGCGAGGATGAAGCGGTAAAGGGCAGTGGGCATACCAAAATGTCCTGATCATGCGCGGACAGTGTGGGAACGGGCTTGCTCGCGAATGCGCAGTGTCAGTCGACGCATCCGGAGCTGATCCAGCGCTTTCGCGAGCAAGCCCGCTCCCACATTTAGACCGAGTCGGGCTTAGTTGCTCTTGACGGCGTAATCCGGCTTTTTGTCATTGCCAGGAATGTACGGGCTCCACGGTTGCGCGCGGATCGGCTCCTGGGTCTGCCAGACCACCGAGAACTGCCCGTCCGCCTGGATCTCGCCGATCATCACCGGCTTGTGCAGGTGGTGATTGGTCTTGTCCATGGTCAGGGTGAAGCCCGACGGCGCGGCGAAGGTCTGGCCGGCCAGCGCTTCACGCACTTTGTCGACATCGGTGGACTTGGCTTTCTCGACAGCCTGCGCCCACATATGGATGCCCACGTAGGTGGCTTCCATCGGGTCGTTGGTCACGGCTTTGTCCGCGCCCGGCAGGTTGTGTTTCTTGGCGTAGGCCTTCCAGTCGGCGACGAATTTGGTGTTCACCGGGTTCTCCACCGACTGGAAGTAGTTCCAGGCCGCGAGGTTGCCCACCAGCGGCTTGGTGTCGATGCCGCGCAGCTCTTCTTCACCCACCGAGAACGCCACCACCGGTACGTCGGTGGCCTTCAGGCCCTGGTTGGCCAGCTCTTTGTAGAACGGCACGTTGGAGTCGCCATTCACGGTGGAGATCACCGCCGTCTTGCCGCCGGCGGAGAACTTCTTGATGTTGGCGACGATGGTCTGGTAGTCGGCGTGGCCGAACGGGGTGTAGACCTCTTCGATGTCTTTGTCCGCTACACCTTTGGAATGCAGGAATGAGCGCAGGATCTTGTTGGTGGTGCGTGGGTACACGTAGTCGGTGCCGAGCAGGAAGAAACGCTTGGCGCTGCCGCCTTCTTCGCTCATCAGGTATTCCACCGCCGGGATCGCTTGCTGGTTCGGCGCTGCACCGGTGTAGAACACGTTGGGCGACATCTCCTCACCCTCGTATTGCACCGGGTAGAACAGCAGGCCATTGAGCTCTTCGAACACCGGCAACACCGATTTACGCGACACCGAGGTCCAGCAGCCGAACACCACGGCGACCTTGTCCTGGGTCAGCAACTGGCGGCCTTTCTCGGCGAACAGCGGCCAGTTGGAGGCGGGGTCGACGACCACCGGCTCGAGCATCTTGCCATTCACCCCGCCCTTGGCGTTGATCTCGTCGATGGTCATCAGCGCCATGTCCTTGAGCGACGTTTCGGAGATGGCCATGGTCCCGGACAGCGAATGCAGGATGCCGACCTTGATGGTCTCGGCGGCCTGCACGGTCCAGGTCAGGCCCATGGCGGCAATGGATGCCGACAGGGTGAAAGCCTTGATCAAGCTGCGACGCTTCATGGTGCGATCTCCGTAAACGTTGGATTTTTTCTGAGGGCCAGATATGAACGTTAAAACGGTACTAGCAAAGGCTGTGCCCGATGACGCACCGCCCGGTTTTGCGGGGGCATACCTGCAGCTGGAGGGTTGTGCGCACCAAAAACGAGCGACCAGGCGGTGGCGGTGCAGGTGATGCGCCTAAAGAGTGCCGGGAGGCAAAGGCGCCTTGATAACCAAGCGGCGCCCCTCGCGGTGAGTTGCAGGCCGCTGTCGCGACAGGGCTGCGTCTTGAGCCCTAGCGCTTGCGCATCAGGCCTATAAAGAACAGCCCGCCGATCGCCGCCGTGGCAATGCCGATCGGCAGGTCTTGCGGGGCGATCAGGGTGCGCGCGGTCACATCCACCCACACCAGGAACAAGCTGCCCAGCAACGCGCAGACCGGCAGCAACCGGCGGTGCTCGGCGCCTACCAGGCGCCGGGCGATGTGCGGCACCATCAGCCCGACAAAACCGATGGAGCCGCTCACCGACACCAGCACGCCGGTCATCAATGAGGCGATCAGGAACACCCGCAGGCGCACGTTGCGGGCGTTCAGGCCAAGGGTCACGGCGGTCTGTTCGCCGGCCATCAGCGCATTCAGCGGCCGCGCCATGCCCACCAGCAGCATCAGCCCCAGCACCACCACGGCGGCAGGCACCATCAGCAGTTCCCAGCGCGCCAGGCCGAGGCCGCCGAGCATCCAGAACATCACCGCCGACGCGGCGCGATGGTCGCCCATGAACAGCAGCAGGTTGGCCGTCGCCATCATCACGAACGACACCGCCACACCGCACAGCAACAGGCGATCACTCTCCAGCCGGCCATTGCGACTCGCCACGGCCAGCACCACCAGCATGCTCACCAACGCACCGATAAATGCGGCGATGGGCAGGGTCAGCAGGCCGATGATTTCGCCGACATGCAGCACCACGATCACCGCGCCGAGCGTAGCGCCGGAGGTGACGCCCAGCAGGTGCGGATCCGCCAGCGGGTTGCGGGTGACGGCCTGCAATACCGCGCCGATCAACGCCAGGCCGGCGCCCACCAGCGCCCCGAGCAACATGCGCGGCACCCGGATCAGCCAGACGATGTGCTCCTGCCCGACCGGCCAGTTGACCTCGCCGAGTCCGAAGGCCTTGTACAACAAGACGCGCCACACCACGTCCACCGGCACCCGCGCCGGGCCGAAACCCAGGGAGAGCACGCAGGACACCAGCAACACCGCCCCGAGGGTGGCGAGCAGCAAGGCGTAGCGACGGGTGATCATTCGCCGTGGAACCCCTTGGCCAGGGTTTCGACGGCCAGCACGTTATCGATGCCGGGCGTGGCCTGCACGTAAGGGATCACGATAAAACGCTGGTTCTTGATCGCATCCACCGCCTGCAGTGCCGGGTTATTGAGCAGGAAGGCCTGCTTCTGGTCGGCGCTGACTTCGCTGTAGTCGACGATCACGATGACCTGCGGGTTGCGCTCGACCACGGTCTCCCAGTTGATGCGCGTCCAGCTGGCGTCGACGTCGTCGAGGATATTGCGCCCGCCGGCGGCCTCGATCAGTGCCTGGGGCATGCCCAGGCGGCCGGAGGTCATGGCGCGGTCTTCACCGCTGTCATAGAGGAACACGCGGGGTGTGTCGGCGGGCAGGTCCTTGCGCACCTCGGCGACCTGCGCCTGCATCTGGGCGATCAGGGCGTTGGCGCGGTCCTGCACGTCGAAGATCTTGCCCAGGTTGCGCAGGTCATTGTAAGTGTCGTCCAGGGTCGCGGCCGGGCGCTTCATGACAAAAGCGCACGACTCGGTCAGCTCATACACGTTGATGCCCAAGGGCTGCAGGGTTTGCGGCGTGAGGTCGCCGCCCACGCGCATGCCGTAGTCCCAGCCGGCGAAGAAGAAATCCACATTGGCGTTGAGCAGGGTTTCCACCGAAGGATACTTGCTAGCCAGCTCCGGCAGGCCATCGAGGGTCTGGGCCATTTGCGCGCTGACTGACTTCCATCCTGTCACACCGCTGTAGCCGGCCATGCGTGGCTTGAGGCCCAGGGCGAGCATCATCTGGGTCATGTTGATGTCGTGGCTCACCGCATGCTGCGGCGCTTCCTGGAAGGTCACGTCGCGGTTGCAACTCTTGATGGTCACCGGGTAATGGGTCGCTTCGGCGAACGCTTGAGCCGTGCCGAACAGCAGGGCGAGAGACAGCAGGGAGCGCAGGATCATGGTTGAGTTATCCAGGTGATTCGGGGGTAGCCGGACAAGGGATGGGTGTCGATCAGCGCCTCGACGCCGAACACGTCGCGCAGCAACTCGGCGGTGAGTACTTGGTGGGGCGTGCCACTGGCGACAATGCGCCCGTGGTCGATCACATAGAGGCGGTCGCAAAAGGCGGCGGCCAGGTTCAGGTCGTGGATGCTGGCCAGGGTGCCGATGTTCAGGCGTTTGACCAGCCTTAAAAGCTCAAGCTGGTAGCGCGGGTCGAGGTGGTTGGTCGGCTCGTCGAGGATCAACAGTTGCGGTTGCTGGGCCAGTGCACGGGCCAGGATGACGCGCTGTTTTTCACCGCCCGACAGCGTGCCGAACGCGTGGTCGTCAAAGCCCTGCATGCCCACCGACGCCAGCGCCTGTTGCACCAGTTGCTGGTCCTGTGGCGTGTCGCTGTCAAACAAACCCTTATGGGGTGTGCGGCCCATGGCGACCACTTCATCCACGCGCAGGCCGAAGGCATCCGGAAACTCCTGCAACACCACGGCAATACGTTGCGCGCACCACTTGGCGCTTTGCTTCCACACGTTCCGATGGTCGAGCCGCACTTCACCGTGTTCCGGTTGGGTGAACCGGTAGGCGCAGCGCAACAGGCTGGTCTTGCCGCTGCCGTTGGGCCCGATCAGCCCGACAAATTCCCCCGCACCGACCTGCAGGCTGGCGTCACGCAGTTGGAACCGGTGATGGCAGCGGTCGTGACCCGGTGGGGTCCAGCCAAGCTGGGCGAGGGTGAGTGAAGTCATCGTTACTCTCTGGATCAACACAATTGAACGGTGGGGGCTGGCTTGCCTGCTATAGCAGGTTGCCTGGTCCAGATGCACTGCCTGAACCGCCGCCATCGCAGGCAAGCCAGCTCCCACATGGGGTTCCGCTAAAAGGTGTAGTCCGCCGTGACGAAGAACGAGCGCGGTTCACCGAGGATCCACTGTTGGCCGTCGTTGTACTGGCTGACGGCGTAGGTACGGTCGAACAGGTTGTTCAACTGCAGGCCCAGGGTGGTGTTGCGCAGTGCTTTCCACGAGACGCTGGCGTCGACCACGGTGTAGCTCGGCAACTCGTTCTGGTTGGCCATGTCGGCATACCGCGCATCGACATAACGCACACCGGCGCCGGCGCGGATATCGTCGGTCACGGCCTTGCTCAGCCACAGGTTGGCGGTGCGGCGCGGTACGTCCACCGGGCGGTTGCCGTCGCGCGATACCTGTACGCCGTCGACGTCCTGTTTGAAGTCGTCGTACTGCGCCCGCACGAAGGCGGCATTGGCTTGCAGTTGCCAAGCGTTCGGCAGTTGCAGGTCGAGGCTGGCTTCCAGGCCATTGGACGATTGCTGGCCGACTTGCTGCTTTTGGTCCGGGTCGCCCGGCACGTCGGTGAGCAGTTTTTTCTTGACGATATGGTAGGCGGCCAGCGTCCATTCACCGCGTTGGTCCCAGAAGGTTTGCTTGATGCCGATCTCGCTTTGCTTGGCCGTCGACAGGTCGAACTGCTGCTGGCTCTTGCTCAGGGAAATCAAGCCGCCGACGCCGTCGGTGCTGGTGGCGTACTGGCCGTAGACCGACGTGTCCGGGGTGATCGCATACACCAGGCCGGCCTTCCAATTGTTGCCGGTGAGAGTCTTGTCGTTCTGGCTGCCGTCGCGCAAATCATCGCGATCAATGTGCGCGTAGTCACGGCGGATGCCGGTGATCAGCGACAGTTGATCGGTGAGTTGCAGGCGGTTTTCAGCGAAGCCGGCGACGGTCTTGGTGGTCGTGGCGAACACCGGTTTGAACGGGGAGTTACTGGCGAACTGTCCAGGCGCCGGGTGGTTCACGTCGATAGGTTGGCCACCGTTGAAGGTGTCTTCAAACGGGGTGTTGCTGGCCAGGCGGAAGCGGATGCGGTTGTACTCCACGCCGGTCACGGTCTGGCTGTCGAGGCCGAACAGGGTGTGCTTGAAGGTGAAGGTCTGGCGATCACCGACCTGTTCCTGGTTGTGCTTGATGCCGAAGTTGCCGCTGCGGGTGAGTTGGCCGTCGGTGAAATTGTAGTTCTCGGCGTTCTGCCAGCGACGCTGGTTCTTCAGGTAGTACAGCTCGTTGGTGGCGCTGACATGGTCGTTGATCTGCCACTCGCTGGTCAGGCGCGTCCACTGGTCGTTGTAGTGCTGGATGTCGTTGCTGACGTTGTAGTTCTTGTCGCGCAGGCCCTTGTGCAATTGGCCGTTGATCAGCGGGGTGCCGAAGTAGTTTTGCGGGCGCTGGTCGCCGTAGTCGCTGGCCAGGGTAAAGCTCAGGTTGTCTGCCGCCTGCCAGCGCAGCGCACCGCTGATGAAGTCGCTGCTGGAGTCGCCACGGTCGATGAAACCGTTGCTGCGCAGGCGATTGAGGTTCAAGCGATAGCTCAGGGTGTCGGTCAGCGAGCCGCCGCTGTCCAGGGCTTCCTGCTGGCGATCGTAGGAGCCGTAGCCGAGGCGGATATGGTTTTCGATCTCGCCGCTGAAGGGTTTTTTCGGCACGGTGTTGACCACCGCACCGGTGGCACCTTCGCCGTACAGCACCGAAGCCGGGCCGCGCAAAACGTCCACGCGCTCCACCGACCAGGTGTCCACCGGGAAGGTCGAGGTCCCCATGCCCATGTACATGCGGTTGCCGTCATACAGCTGCATCACCGAACCCTGGCCGGTAAAGCCACGGGCCGAGAGCGACGTGCCGCCGTCGCCCGGCGAGCCGGTGCGGCTGATGCCGGTGGCGCGGGAAATCGCGTCCTGCACGCTGGCGTCGCCGCGTTCGCGGATCTGCGTGCCGGTCTGGCTCTCGACGCTGCCCGGGGTTTGCAGGGCCGTGAGGTTCAGGCGTGAGCCGGCGGTGGTCGGTGTGTTCAGGTCGACGCGTTCGTCATCCACCGCAGGCGCGGTGACGGGGCTGGCGGGCAGGGTCAGGGCCTGGGCGCTGGTGTGCAGGGCGAGCAGGCACAGGCCGGACGCAAGGTACTTGTTCATCAGACGGAAAATCGCTTCTTCGAGGCGGTGCTCGCCGTAGGGGACGGCGAGCTGGGGTATGCAGCAAGTGTTATAAGTTAACACTTTCTGCGTCGTGGGCGAAAGCCCGCGTAAGACTACATAACGCCTCTAAGTGGGGCATCTCGCCTAATTCATGCCGAACCTGAGGCGGATTCATGTGGGGCGAACAGCCGCGACAGCACCAGGCGATCCAGCACCCACACGGCGATCAGCGACGCGCCCACCAACGGGAAAACAATTGCCAGCCCGAGCATGATGACCATCGCGGTTTTCCACTTCGGCAGGTCATGGCGTAACGGCGGAACCCCCAGGCCGCCCGCAGGCCTGCGCTTCCACCAGATCACCACGCCGCTCACGGCGCTGAGCAGGATCATCAGGCAGATCAGCAGGACCACCACCTGGTTGACCCAGCCGAACATCTTGCCTTCGTGCAGCATCACCCCGGTTTCGGTGGCCCTCGCCACGCCGTTGTAGTGGTCCCAGCGCACATCGGCCAGGACCTTGCCGGTGTACTGGTCCACATGCAGGGTGGCGTCGTTGCGCGGGTCGTTGGCGAATACCGCGACGGTGAACACACCCTCGGCGGTAGTAGGAAAAGTAATGCTGTAGCCGGGCTCGACCTGGCGCGCATTGGCGAGGTCGACCACCTGTTGCAGGCGCAGGGTCGGCGCGGCAGGGCCTGAGTGCTGGCCGGCGTGATTCATGTGTTCGGCATGGTCGCCGGACATCGGCATCGGCGTGTTTTCCATGGCCCAGGGCACGGTCTGCTGGCTGGCGGTGTTGAGCACCCGCGCCTGCTGGTCGGACTGCGGCACGTTGTTCCACATGGCTGCCGGGAACGTGTTCCACAGGTCGGCGTATTGCTTGCCCCAGAAGCCGGTCCAGGTCATGCCGCTGAGCAGCATCACCAGCAAAAACGCCGCGCCCCAGAAGCCCGCGACTGCATGCAGGTCACGCCAGAACACGCGGCCACGGCTATTGAAACGCGGCCACAGCACCCCGGCCGATGACTTGCCACGCGGCCACCACAGGTACAGGCCCGACACCACCAGCATCACGCCCCAGCCGGCAGCGAGTTCCACCAGGCGATCACCGACGGTGCCGATCATCAACTCGCCATGCAGCGCGCGGGCGATGGCTTGCAGGTTGTTTTTTGCATCTTGTTCGCCGAGCACGGTGCCGCGATAGGGATCGACGAACACCGTGACTTCACGCCCACCGTCGTGCATCACGAATTGTGCGCTGCTGGTGGCGTCGGCCGGGGGCAGGTACTTGCTGATCTTGCCCTGGGGGAAAGCGGCCTGGGCGCGTTGCAGTTGCTCGTCTGCGCTCAACGCGTGCTCGGCGCTCTGGACCTTGAGCAGGTCGCCGTACATCAGCGGGTCGAGCTGGGGTTTGAACAGGTAAATAATGCCGGTCAGCGCCAGCAACACCATGAATGGGGCGACAAACAGGCCGGCGTAGAAATGCCAGCGCCAGGCCAGGTTGTAGAAGGATATCTTTTGAATGGTCATCAGGTGCTCCGCACAGGCTCGTTATTTATTGGGTGTAAACGCAGGACCTGCAGGCGCCGGCAAGCCGGCTCCTGCAGGGTGTGCGTCAGAAGCTCATGTCCACCTTGGTCCAGAGCGTGCGCCCCGGTTCCTTGATGGCTTGCGGGTCGTTGGCGGGGTAGCCGAAGCCGGCGTTGCCCGCCAAGTTCAGATGCTCGGCGTAGGCCTTGCCAAACAGGTTGTCGACGCCGGTACTGACCTTGAAGTTTTTATTGATGCGGTACGCGGCGTTCAGCGAGAACACGCCGAAACCTGCGCTCTTGTCGAAGTCCTTGCCGACCACATTGCCCTTGTTCCGGTCGATGCGGTTCTGCGCCGCAACCACGCGCCACAGGGCACCGGCGCTCCAGTCATCCTCGCTGTAAGTGAGGCCCAGGCGCGCATCCAGGGGCGGCATTTGCGGCAGGGCCTTGCCGTCGCTGCTGTTCTTGCCCCAGGCGTAGGCCAGGGTCGCGTCGGCCTTCCACTGGCGAGTCAGCTTGTAGGCCGCGCCGAGTTCACCGCCCATGATCCGCGCGTCCACATTGCGTGCCTGGGAGGTGGTGCCCATCATTCCTGGCTGGTAGTCGAACAAGATGAAATCGCGGACCTGGCCGATGTATCCCGAGGCCCAGGCTTCGAGGTCGGCGGTTTTGTATTGGGCGCCGACGTCGAGTTGGGTGGTCTTCTCCGGCTTTATGCTGTCGAAGGCGTTGACTGAACCGGCCGGGCCGTTGTCCGGGGAAAACAGTTCCCAGTAATCGGCAAAGCGCTCGGCATGGCCCAGGCCTGCGTAGACGGTGGTCGGGCTGTCTGCCAGGTCGTGTTCAAAGCGCACGAAACCTGACGGCAAAGTGTCGGCGCGGGATTTGTCGGCGGTCGGGTTGGGGCTGGGCATCATGCCCGCATCGAGGGTTTGCCGGAAATCCTTGGCTGAGGCGCGGTCCAGGCGCGCCCCGGTGATCAGGCGGTCGCGGTCGGCGGCGTACCAGGTCAGTTCGCCGAATGCGCCGTAGTTGTGGAAGTTGGCGTCCTTGACCTTGGGCAAATCCTTGTAGGTATCGATACCCATGCTGCTGCGCTGGCGATGCTCGTTGGTCTGCGCATCCAGGCCGCCGATCAGTTGCACATCGGCCCAGCGCCAGGTGGCCTTGACCCGCGCACCGAGGGTGCGGCGGTCGACGTTGGCGGCCATGGGCCCGGCCATCATCCCGGTGCCCGAGGGCACGCGCAGGCTGTAGTTGTCCATCACATGGTCGGCGTAGTTGTAGTAGACCTGGGCCTCGACCTTATCCAGCACGGCGCCGATGTTGGACTTCTCGAAGCGCAGCCCCAGGCTTTCGCGCAGGAATTGCGAACCGTCCATGCCGCGTCCGGCGTAGCGCGCTTCGCCATCGCCGCGGCCGGCGGTGAGTTCCAGCAGGGTGTCGGCGTCTGGGGTGAAGCCGACCGCGACGTCGCCATTCCATTTGTCGTAGCGCGAGGCGACGGTGTCGTGATTGCCGTCCTTGTAGTCGTCGGCATGCGCCTGGTTGCCGATCACCCGCACATAGCCGAGGGGCCCGCCGGCCGCCGCATCAATGACTTTGTCGAAGCGCCCGTTGGAGCCGGCCAGCACACTCGCGTTGAGGCGTGTACCGAGTGCGCCGAACTGCTCCGGCTCGCGCTCGAACAACACGGTGCCGGCCGATGCGCCGGGGCCCCACAGCACGGTTTGCGGGCCCTTGATCACGGTGAGCTTGTCGTAGGTTTCCGGCGAAATGTAGGAGGTCGGCGCATCCATCCGACCCGGGCAGGCGCCGAGCATCATGCTGCCGTTGGTGAGGATATTCAGGCGCGAGCCGAACATGCCGCGCAGCACCGGGTCGCCATTGGTGCCGCCGTTGCGCACCAGGGCGAAGCCGGGGATGGTCTTGAGGTAGTCGCCGCCGTCGCTGGCGGGCACTGGCTGGCGCGGGTCCTTGGGGTTGGTGACCACGGTCAGCGGCGAGCTGGGGGCAATCGCGGTAATCACGGTGGGGCTCAGTTCATGCTCGTCGGCCTGGGCCTGTGGCGCCAGGAGTGCGCCGCATAAAACGGCGAGCACAGGGGTACATCCCATACGGGTGTCAGCAGAAAACCTGGACATGACAAATTCCATCAATCAATCGTAAACAACACGGCCAGCAGCCTGCGGCTGTCTGTCTAAAGTCGGCCGGGGTGAAGTAACGGTGCTCGGTGCCTACGAGACGATGGGCGGCGCGCGGCTGCGGGCGCCGGGGAAGATGCTCTGCCGGGCATGACCCAGGCGTGGGGTGGGGGTGAGGGCGTTGGCCGGCGGTGGGTTACCGAGGCTGAGGTAGGACACGCTGCCCGGCAGCGCGGGGCAACTGAACAGCAGGCTGCAATAGCCGCATTTTTCCCAGAGGACGTGGTGTTCGTCGGCGGTTTTTTTCGGTTGCGGCTCGCCATGGCAGCTCGGCATGTCCATGGACATTTCCATGGACATGCCGACGTGATGGTCCATCGGCATCGCCTGGGAAATCAGCGGACCGATAAAGATCATCAGCATGGCGAACAGGCTGATCCAACTGCCCCGCATCACGCGGTGGCGGGGGGACAACCTGGCGCGAGGGGCGCCCATCGAGTGTCTGCCTACTGGGCGTGCTTATGCTCGTTGGGGGCCGTCGGCGGCACTTTTTGCACCGACACTTCGACTTCGACCTTGCCGGCTTTTTCGAAGGTCAGGGTCAGCGGGAACTGTTTGCCATCGGCCAGCAGGCTGCGGTCCTTGAGGCCCAGCAGCATCACGTGATACGCCATCGGCGCGAAGGTCAGGTCGCCCTTGGCCGGCACCGCGACGCTGGTCACTTGCTGCATCTTCATCAAGTCGCCCTGCATCACGTGCTCGTGCAACTCGGCTTTTTCCGCCACGGGCGTGTCGACGCTGAGCAGGCGGTCCGGTGTCTCGCCGGTGTTATGAATCACGAAATACGCCGCGACGGTCGGCGCATTCGGCGGCAACTCCTGGGACCAGGGATCGCTGACCAACAGGTCGCCGGCCTTGTAGTCATCGGCATTGGCAGCAACGCACACCGGCAGCAACAAAGCAGCCAGAAGCAGGGAAGATTTGAGCATGGCAGTTCTCCAGAACGGTTCTAAACGCAGTTCACTTGCGAAGAAAATCAGACCGTCGGAGAGGCGCGGGGGTTGAGGCTTGGCCATTGCTGGCGCGGGGTAGGGTTACGCAATACCGGCGGCGGCAGGCTCTGCACCGCCTCGAACCGCGTGACATACAACTGCGGCACATGCCCCGGCAACGCCACCCACGGCGCCGAGCCCGAGCAACACCAGCAATGCTGCATGGTGGAGTGATCGTCCTGCTGCGGCGCTGGAATCTCCAGCTTGCCCAGGGCAATCGTCTTCAGGCTGGCGCCGTTGGACGAACAGAAACTGCCCCACAGCAACTGCTGCACCGGGTCCTGGGATTGTTGCATGGCACTGGCCATCGGCATGGCAAAGGCATTGAACAGCACTGCAAGGCAGGCGATCCAGGCAATTGCAAAGCGTTGACGGGCCATGGCGGACAATCCGTAGGGTTAAACGATCAGGGGGGTATTTAGCCTGATCGGGGGGGATAAGTAAAAAGGGGCGGTGTGGTTTGGTGTCGCAGTGACTAGCTTGAGGATAGACCGGAACCACAGATTGCCAATTTTTCAGACCAGGCGCGAAATCCTGCATCACGCTGAACCCTGTGGGAGCTGGCTTGCCTGCGATGCAGACGACTCGGTCCAGCAGCTGGGGCGAGGTGATGCTATCGCAGGCAAGCCAGCTCCCACAGGTTGGACTATGCCCGACTCGGCTGTGGGGGTCTTCAGCAGAAACGTCCGACAGCTTTTTGAGGTTGTCCCTAGGACACTCAATCTCTAGTCTCCGGACACCGCTGAAAACTCAGCGGACGGGCGTCGCGGCCCGGATTGATTAAGCATTGCCTCCTTTCAGTTGACGCTTTTTTATCGTCTACTGTGCGGCGCTATGGTGGCTGTGCGCGGGATACCTTCGGGTATGCCGGTTTCCTTAATCTCCGGTCCGCGAACCTGCGCACAGCTGCCACCTTTATCGCGTCGCGGCGATCAATTGGCAGCTCCACTTAGATTAAGGAACGGCACAATGATCAAACCCACCCCCAATCCTCCCATCCGGCTATTCACCGTGGCCGATGGAGTCAGCACTGAAGACCTTTTGGTCAACCTCAGCGAAACACTCGCTTCAGCCAATGCACTGAGTTGCGACATTGCCTTCAACCTGGAAGGCGCACCGCGCGAAGAGTTGCTAGGCGTTGCGCAGTTGATCGAGCTGGCGCAATTGCTCGCTGACCGTGTGCACGATGGTGTCGGACAGGCGACAGCCACGATCAACTGAAGGCCCGCTGCAATCTGTAGGAGCCGGCTTGCCGGCGATGAGGCCATCGAGGTCGGCGGCGGGTTTTCCGGCGTCATCGCTGGCAAGCCAGCGCCTACAGTGAATGCAGCGTCTGAAAGGTGAGGTACGCAATCAGAAATTTCCGACAGCTCATTAGGGGGGTAGGAAGCTAAACCTCTTATATCCGTACACCGCTGCAAACTCAGCAGTCGGGAGTTGCGGTACTCGTACACAAGCGTGATCGTGTGGCCGACCTTAGACTTCCCAGCTGGCTTCGCGTATGTGATTGAAGTTGACGACATCTACGCAGTGCTGATGAGCAAATCCCGCGACTCTAAGATCGTCAGTCAAAACCAGATAATTATCTTTTGCTGCGGCGACAATACCGACATCGGTAAGGCCATAGGGTGACAACTCATAATCGCGACTTATAGCCAAGGCTGGAATGTGCGTCTCGATTATTGTGGAAAGTGAGTGCGTTAGCGTTTCATAGAAGTCGTGCAGCTTGCTCCCATAAAGTCCATTTGTCAGGTTGCTGACTTCAGCGAGAATGTGGGGTGTTGAAACGAGCTTTTCAAATTGATCGATTACTTTAAGCAGAAGTTGATAGTCTTCATTGCTGTAGCCGCGTGTTCTCTTGAATTCCCCGATGCTGGGCGTTCCTCCTATCAGTGCCAGAAGTAGCAAATTAGTGTCAACGATGATTCCTTTTCTTCGATACTTCTTGATGTAAGTATCTATCATATCTCGCGGATCTTCATGGAGCGGAACTCGCCAGTCTCCGCGTCAATGATGAAGGTCTTGTATTTTCGTTCAAATATTTCTCCGGAAAGAGCTGCGCCCATTCTCTGGAGTTTATTAGGGTTTGGGACGTTAAAGCCCAGCGTGATTGCCCAGGCTTTTTTGTTTGGATCGAGTTCTACTTCCTCAAGCATTAAATCGTTCAGCGCCATTTCTTGCCCGAGAAAATCGTTGGCTGCTGCTTTTGCAACTTTAACAGCCTCTTTAACTTCTATCATGTCAGCTCCTGAATATCGGTGGGCCGGGCTTGAACTGCTTCTGGAGTTTAGCACTTCGTGTTGTAGGTTCATCGCCGTCTCTTGAAGGTAAAAATAGATCGGATAGAGGTTGGCGGATGATCCTGATCTATCACATGAACGCTGCCAATGAATCGATTGTTTCTGCGGGCGACAAAAACTCCCGGTCCACCGCAACCAACACCGGCCGTTTCAACACCAAGACCGGCACGCCACGCTCGCGCGCCACTTCCAGTTTCGGCTCGGTGGCGGTGCTACCGCTGTTCTTGCTGATCAACACATCAATCCCGCGCCGTGCAAACAACGCGCGTTCGTCTTCGAGCAGAAACGGCCCACGTGCGCCGATCACTTCGCAACGTTCATTCCCCGGATACATGTCTAGCGCGCGTAGCGTCCAGAATTGGTCGGCAGGGATTTCATCGAGGTGCTGCAGCGGCTCGCGACCCAGCGTGAACAGCGGCCGCTTGAAGGGTTTCAAAGCGTCGATCAGTTCGGCCCAGTCAGCGACCTCGCGCCAGTCATCTCCCGGCTGCGGCTGCCACGCCGGGCGTCGCAGTGCCCAGCAGGGGATGCCGCTGATCTGCGCGGCCTCGGCGGCATTGCGGCTGATTTGCGCCGCATAGGGGTGGGTTGCATCGAGGATCAGGCTGATGCCTTCATCCCGGACAAACTGGGCCAAGCCCCCAGCGCCGCCGTAACCGCCAACACGCACGTGGCAGGTCAGATCAGTGGGCACGCGCCCAACCCCGGCCAAACTGTAGACATGCTCCGGCCCCAAAGTCCGTGCGATAGCCAGCGCTTCGGTCACGCCGCCCAACAGCAAGATGCGTTTCATCGCGGCTTGACCACTTCCAGCAAGGTAATCGGCAGCGCCTGGCGCCACGTATCAAACGCCCCCAACGGCTGCGCCTGGGCCACGTGGATGCGGGTCAGTTCGCCGCCGTGCTCTGCGCGCCAGTTCATCAGGGTCATTTCGCTCTGCAGGGTCACGGCGTTGGCCACCAGCCGACCGCCAGGACGCAGGTGTTGCCAGCAGGTGTCGAGCACGCCGTCGCGGGTGACGCCGCCGCCGATAAAGATCGCGTCCGGTGCTTCGAGGCCGTTGAGCGCTTGCGGCGCGGTGCCGCGGATCAGTTGCAGGCCGGGCACGCCGAGGGCATCGCGGTTGTGTTCGATCAGGTCCTGGCGGCCTGCATCGGCTTCAATCGCCAGCGCACGGCAGCTCGGGTGCGCGCGCATCCATTCGATGCCGATTGAGCCGCTGCCCGCGCCCACATCCCAGAGCAGCTCACCGGGCATCGGCGCGAGGCGGGCGAGGGTCATGGCGCGCACATCGCGCTTGGTCAGTTGGCCATCGTGTTGGAAGGCTGAGTCGGGCAGGCCCGCCAGGCGTGACAGGCGTGGTGTTTCGCTGGAAGCCAGGCAATCGATGGCGACCAGGTTCAAATCGGCGACGCGAGCGTGTTGCCAATCCCCAGCCAGCCCGTCAATGCGCCTTTCATCCACGCCGCCCAGATGTTCAAACACACTCAACCGGCTGGGCCCGAACCCGGATTCAGCCAACGACGCGGCAATCAATGCAGGACTGCTGCCGTCATTGCTCAACACCAGCAACCTCACGCCGGTCGCCAGATGTGCATTCAGCGCCGCCAAGGGCCGGGCGACCACGGACAGCGTCACCACCTCCTGCAGCGGCCAGCCCAACCGCGCCGCCGCCAGGGACACCGATGAAGGCGCCGGCAAAACCAGCAACTCGGCAGCCGCCACCTGCCGCGCCAAACTGGCGCCCACGCCGTAGAACATCGGGTCGCCGCTGGCCAGTACGCACACCGGTTCGCCACGTCGCGCCAGCACCGGCTCCAGGGAGAACGGGCTCGGCCACAACTGTCGCTCGCCGCGAATACACACCGGCAACAGGTCCAGCTGGCGTTGGCCGCCTATAATCCGGGTGGCGCGCAACAGGGCGTGCCGGGCATTCCTGCCCAGCCCCTTGAAGCCGTCTTCACCGATGCCTACAACCGTCAGCCAGGGCGACATATGAATTCCTTGAACGACATCCGACGGGCAGGCTTTTCATGCCGCCGGACAAAGCAGGCATAATACCGCGCCTTGACCCGTTAACCGGTAGCCCTGTGAACCCAACGCCCGCTCTGAATACCTTGCGCCCCTCGGCTTGTCCGGGGTTGCTGCGTATCGTCCAGGCGCTGGACGGCGGCATTTGCCGGATCAAACTGGCCGGCGGTTCGATCACGGCGGCCCAGGCCAACGCTGTGGCAGACGCCGCCCACGCCTATGCCGGCGGGGTGATCGAGGCCACCAACCGCGCCAACCTGCAGATTCGTGGGATCGGCGCCGAGCAGGAAGCCTTGATCGCCCTGCTGCTCGCCGCGGGCCTGGGGCCCAGCAATGCCGCCGGCGACGATGTGCGCAACCTGATGCTCAGCCCCAGCGCGGGTATCGACCCGCAGATGCTGTTCGACACGCGCCCATTGGCAGACCAGATCCTGGCCACCCTGCAAAGCCATCCGCGTTTTCATGAGTTGTCGGCCAAGTTCGCCGTGCAGCTGGATGGCGGGGAGGCCCTGGCGATGCTCGAGCATCATCATGACCTGTGGCTGTCGGCGTTCGTACGCAAGGGCGAGACGCTCCTGGCGTTCGGCCTGGCAGGCTGTCCGGGGCTGGATGCGCCGCTGGCGGCCGTGCCTCTGGCGCAAGGCCATGCACTGGTGGTGGCCGTGCTGGATGCGTTTCTGGACCTCGCCACGCCAGAACAGACGCGCATGCGCCATCTGCCTGTGGATAACTTAATGAGCCGTCTGGAGCTGCCGCTGCTGCCAATCGACGGCTTCAAGCGCCCGCCCAGTGGTGCCTTGCTGCATCTCGGCACTTATCCACAGATGCAGAAAAACCAGTTCTACGTCGCTGCCATCGCCCCCTTGGGGCGCCTGAATGCGACGATGCTCAAGGGCGCCGCACAACTCGCCAGCGAGTACGGCGACGCCACCCTGCGTTTCACTCCTTGGCAGGGCGTGCTGTTGCCCAACATCGAAAAGCCCTACGCGGTGACCGAGCGCCTGGCGCAGTTGGGCTTCCTCTGCTCGGTCGACCAACCGCTGGCGCACATGACTGCCTGCACCGGCTCCAGCGGCTGCGGCAAGGCCTTGGCCGACACCAAGGCCGACGCCGTGCAACTCGCCGCCTTGCAACCCGGCCATGACGTGCACCTGTCCGGTTGCCCACGGTCCTGCGCCGCCGCGCACACGGCGCCGGTCACCTTGCTGGCGGTGAGCCCCGGCCACTACGACCTGTATTTTCGCGATGCAGCCCACGCCGGTTTCGGCCGGCTGCACGCGCGCACTCTTTCTATTGAAGCGGCGGGCGCCCTGCTGCGCGCTCGCCCACGGAGCAACACCGATGATTGATTACATCCGCGACGGTCAGGAGATCTATCGCAACTCCTTCGCCATTATTCGCGCGGAAGCCAAATTGGACCGTATCCCGGCTGATCTGGAGAAACTCGCGGTGCGCGTGATTCATGCATGCGGCATGGTTGAGGCTATCGATGGCCTGCAGTTCTCTGAAGGCGCGGGCAAGGCCGGCCGCGATGCACTGGCCGCCGGTGCACCGATTCTGTGTGATGCGCGGATGGTTTCCGAAGGCGTGACCCGCGCGCGGCTGCCGGCCAACAATGCCGTGATCTGCACCCTGCGCGACGACAGCGTGCCGGAGTTGGCGCGCGAGCTGGGCAACACGCGCTCTGCGGCTGCGCTGGAACTGTGGCGTCCGCACCTGGAAGGCAGTGTAGTGGTGATCGGCAACGCGCCGACCGCCTTGTTCTACCTGCTGGAAATGCTCGACGCCGGCGCACCGAAGCCGGCGTTGATCCTTGGTTTCCCGGTTGGTTTTGTCGGCGCTGCCGAGTCCAAGGCGATGCTGGCCGCCGACAGCCGTGGCGTGCCGTTCGTGATCATGCAAGGCCGCCTGGGCGGCAGTGCGATGGCCGCCGCTGCGGTGAACGCCTTGGCCACGGAGGTCGAATAATGCCGGTACGCGGACGTTTGATTGGCTTGGGCGTGGGCCCCGGTGACCCCGAGTTGATCACCCTCAAGGCCCTGCGCCTGCTGCGTGAATCACCGGTGGTGGCGTACTTCGTGGCCAAGGGCAAGAAGGGCAACGCCTTCGGCATTATCGAAGACCACCTGGTCGCGCAGCAGACCCTGATGCCGCTGGTGTACCCGGTAACCACCGAGATACTCCCGGCGCCGCTGTCGTACGAGCAAGTCATCAGCAACTTCTACGACGCTGCCAGCCTCGACGTGGCCGCGCACCTGGATGCCGGCCGCGACGTGGCGGTGATCTGCGAAGGCGACCCGTTCTTCTACGGCTCCTACATGTACCTGCACGACCGCCTGGCCGAGCGGTATGAGGCCCAGGTCATTCCCGGCGTGTGCTCGATGCTCGGCGGTGCCTCGGTACTCGGCGCGCCGCTGGTGTATCGCAACCAGAGCCTGTCGGTGCTCTCGGGCGTGTTGCCCCATGATGACCTCAAGCGCCGCCTGGCAGATGCCGACGCGGCGGTGATCATGAAGCTGGGTCGCAACTTCCCCAAGGTGCGCCAGGTGCTCGAAGAACTCGGCCTGGCCGAGCGCGCGCTGTATGTGGAGCGCGCGACCATGGCCAACCAGAAAATCGTGCCACTGGATCAGGTAGAGCCGATGTCTTCGCCGTACTTCTCGCTGATCATCGTGCCCGGTGAACGGTGGCAAGGTTGATGAATCCGGCGATTGTCATTTTGGGCCAGGGCAGCCTGGCCACCGCGCGCAGGATCCAGCAGGTTTACCCGGGCGCATTGATCCACGGCCTGGCCGGACGGGTTGAAGGCGCGGACCAGGCCTACAGCGAATTCGGCGCGACCCTGCGCCAGTTGTACCAGCAAGGCACGCCGCTGATCGTGCTGTGCGCGGCCGGTATCGTGATCCGGACCCTGGCGTCACTGCTGCTGGAAAAAGGTGAAGAGCCCGCCGTGCTGGCGGTGGCCGAAGACGGCAGCGCCGTGGTGCCGCTGCTCGGAGGCCTGGGCGGCGTGAATGTCATGGCCCGTGAAATTGCCAGTGCGCTGGAGGTGTCCGCGGCCATCACCACCAGTGGCGAGCTGCGTTTCGGCACCTGCCTGCTCAACCCGCCTGCGGGTTATGAGTTGGCTGACCTGGACCTCGGCAAGCGCTTTGTGTCCGACCTGCTGGCCGGCGCAAGCGTGCGCATTGAAGGGGCGGCGCCCTGGCTGGATGAGGCCAACCTGCCACAGGATCAGCAGGCGCGCCTGGCGATTCACGTCGGCAGTGCCGAGCGCGTGCCGGCTGCCCATGAATTGCTGATCTATCCGAAGACCGTGTGCGTCACCTGCAAACCGGGTCCGCAGTTGGCGACACGTGTGCGCAGCGCGCTGCACGAAGCGGGTATCGCCGTGCAATCGCTGGCCTGCCTGTTGGCCAGCGAGACGCAGATGGCCGACGTGTCGTTGCACGAAGCGGCGGCGCAATTGGCCGTGCCGCTGCGCTTTGCCGTCGTGGAGCAAGACGCGGATATCGCTATCAGCGTCGCCGAACAGCCGCTGGACGTGTCGCAGGTCGGTCGTGTGCGTGGCCGCCTTGCTGTCATCGGCCTCGGCCCTGGCGCCGCCGAGTTGATGGTGCCGGCGGTGAAGGCCGAACTCGCGCGCTGCACCGATGTGCTCGGCTATGAAACCTATGTGCGCATGGCCGGGCCGTTCCGTGACGATCAGGTGCAGCATTGCACCGACAACCGTGAAGAAATGCAGCGCGCCCGCCACGCCTTCGAACTGGCTGCCCTTGGCCGTTCGGTGGTGGTTGTATCGTCCGGCGACCCGGGTGTGTTCGCCATGGCGGCGGCGGTGATCGAGGCGTTGCACGAGTCCAGCGACCCCGCGTGGCACCAGGTCGACCTGCAGATCCTGCCCGGCGTTTCGGCCTCGCTGGCGACCGCCGCCCAGGCCGGTGCGCCGTTGGGGCATGACTTCTGCGTGATGTCGCTGTCGGACAACCTCAAGCCCTGGTCGATCATCGAAAAGCGCCTGGACCTCGCGTCCCAGGCCGACCTGGCCCTGGCGTTCTACAACCCGATCTCGCGTTCGCGGCCGTGGCAGTTGGGGCGCGCCCTGGAAATCGTTGCGCTGCACCGCACCCCCGAAACGCCGGTGGTGCTGGGCCGTGACATCGGTCGCCCCGGCCAGACCCTGCGCACCACGACCCTGGGCCAGCTCACGCCGGAGCAGGTGGACATGCGCACCATGGTGCTGATCGGCTCGTCCACTACCTGCACCTTCCCCCGTGCCGGTGGCGGTGATTGGGTGTACACGCCGCGCTGGTACGGCGAAAAACCCATCGGCTGAAAACGCCTCGACGGCCGCCAGAAAGCTCCGAGTGACCCAGGGAATTACCTGCGGTGACTCGGGGCTTTTTCTTTTTTTATCGATGAAAACCCGAAGGCTGGCACGCATGCCCAGTAATTGCTGGGCTGCGTTTTGCGCGGTGCCCTTGCAAGCGATGTTTGTCGTCTGGCAAGCCGCGCAGCCGCTGGATTAGTGTGAACACATGCCCCATGTGGGGGCTTGTGGAGAACTGAAAATGGAGCGACATCACGCAAGGATCAACAGCAGCAAAAGGCGCAAGTTGATTGCCGCCTACAAGTTGCCGGGGGCACCTGGCAAGCCGCCTGCCGTGCCCCTCGACCCGAATAATCCATGCAATGCGGCGGTGGTCAACAATAGTGTGATTTCGTTTGCCGAGGGCCTGTCCGGGATCAACCGGGAGTACATCCGTAAAAGCTATCTGCTGGCCAGCAGCTACGTCAGCGATGTATTAAAAATGCACCGGGGTACCGAGGCCTGGTACGACGAATTCATCAAGGTCATGATCAGCCTGGGCTGGTTGCCGGTGCGCAGCAGCTTCGAGCGGGTCTCAAGTTCCGGCAAGGGCCTGACCGTGCAATTGGCAGTGCTGAACCTGATCGCCGCCATGCTCGCCTCGACCTCATTGGCCGGGCCACTGCTGGCGTCGCTGCCCAAGTTGGCGGCCGATGCATTGGAGGCCATGAAGCAACACCCCGCTTCGTTCGAGCTGTTCAAGCGCAACACTACGCTGCATCAGGGCGGTGATTTCGGCGTGGCGTCCTGCGCCGAAAACGACGGCGAGGTGATGATGGTGCTGGTGACCTACAGCAGCCGTGGCGTAAGCAAGCAGGTGGGCCTGCCGTTTCTGGAGTGGGACAGTACGTCGTCCGAGGCTTTCAGCGGGCAAACCTGCCTGGTGCTGAATACCTCGGTGGTCAACGAAAAAACCATCCAGTTGATGCGCGAAAGCGCCGGCGACAAGGTGCAGCTGGCAATTGCCCAATACCGGATCTAGGGCACCAGGTAACCGCGTACGCCGGTGAAGATGATTTGCGCGGCCAAGGCGCACACGAACAACCCCATCAACCGACTGACAATCTGCAAGCCCTGGTCACCGAGAATGCGTTCGATCCGGTTGGACAGGTACAGCACCACGCCCACCGTGAGGCTGGCCAGGGCAATGCTGAGGATGGCGGTGATCTTGTCATCCCAGTGTGGCTGGCTGACGCCCATCACCAACAGCGCGCCGATGGTGCCGGGGCCGACGGTGAGGGGGATGGTCAGCGGTACGATCGTCACATCCTGCTGCACGTTGTCGGTCTGCACTGCGGACTTGCCCTGGGCCATGCCCAAGGCGGAAATGAACAGCACACTGCCGGCGCCGATGCGAAACGCATCCACAGTGATGCCGAACACGCTGAAAATCACCCGGCCGAACAAGTACAGCAACACGCTCGATACCAGGGTGGCGAGAGCCACTTTCCAGGCCAGGCGCCGGCGCTCCTTGCTGGAGTAGCCACGGGTCAGGCTGATAAAGCAGGACAGCACGAAGAACGGGCTGTAGAGCACCAGCATCTTCAGGTAAACGCTGAACAACACGTGGAGCATGGTGGGAGCTCGCAACGGAGGAGGGCGAGCGGGAGTTTATCAGGCCTGTGGCTGAGCGCTATCTGTGATGCGACAACACTTTCAATGTGGGAGCGGGCTTGCTCGCGAAAGCGGAGTGTCAGCCAATACATGTTTGACTGATACAGCGCGTTCGCGAGCAAGCCCGCACACATTTTGATCTGCGCCATGCAGGGGTCAGGTAGGCGCATGCTCTGGCCGCTGTTGACGCTGCGCGACCCAGAACTCCACCAGCTCGCGTAATTGCGAGAGTTCCACCGGCTTGGCCATGTGGCCGTCCATTCCGGCCTGGCGTGCACGTTCTTTGTGCTCCGAGAGGATATGCGCGGTGAGCGCCACCACCGGTGTGCGAATGCGTTGGTGGCTGACTTCCCACGCGCGCAGTTGCTGGGTCGCGGAGAAACCATCGAGGATCGGCATCTCGCAGTCCATCAATACCAGGTCGTAACGCTGGGCCTTCATCGCCTCCAGTGCTTCCTCGCCGTTGCTGGCGGTGTCCGGGTTGAGGTTGAGCTTGCCGAGCATGCCACGGATCACTTTGGTGGAAATGCTGTTGTCTTCGGCCACCAGGATGCGGAAGTCGCTGGGCACGGTGACGGGCGCTGGCGCGATGGGCAGCGCGCGCGCCGGGACGTTGCCCTTGCTGCGTTGAGTCAATTCGTCGGCCAGGGTGGTCTTGAGCGTATAGCCCGCCACGGGCTTGGCGAGAATGCGCTTGATCCCGCAGTTGCGCGCGATGATCTTGCTCGGCGCATTGCTGATGCCGGTGAGCATGATCAACAGAATGTCGTGGTTCAGACTCGGGTCTTCCTTGATCTTCGCCGCCAGTTGCATGCCGGTCATGCCGGGCATGTTCTGGTCGAGCAGCACCACGTCGAAGTAATCACGCAGGTGTGCCTTGGTACGCAGCAGCGCCAGGGCTTCCTTGCCCGACGGCACGGCGCTGACATTCAGGCCCCAGGCGGTGCATTGCTGCACCAGCACTTTGCGGCAGGTGTCGTTGTCGTCCACCACCAGCACGCGCGCGCCCTTGAGCGGGCCATCGAGGTCGGAGGTCGGGTGTTCGAGGCGTTCCGGGTCCAGCGGCAAGGTCAGCCACAGGGTGCTGCCTTGCTGGGCGCCGCTCTTGATGCCGAACTCGCCGTTCATCAACAGGATCAGCTGGCGCGCAATCACCAGGCCCAGGTGGCCGCTCAGGCGCGTGGCCGAGAGGAAGTTCTTGCTGTGCAGTTCGCTGTGCAGCAGGGCGTCGCGCTCGGCGGCTTCCATTGGCAGGCCGCTGTCCTGGACGGCAATGCGCAGGCGCGGCTTGGTGCTGCGGTCATCCAGGGCGACCACGATCAGCACTTCGCCTTCATCGGTTTTCTGCAGGGCGTTTTCCAGCAGGCTCAGCATCGCCTGGCGCAGGCGCGTCGGGTCGCCGCTGATCACGCGCGGTACCTGGGGCTGGATGAAACTGATCAACTCGACGTTTTGCTGCTCGGCCTTGGCGCGGAAGATACTCAGGCAATCTTCGATCAGCGCGTTGAGGTCGAATTGCACATCATCCAGTTCGATCTGTCCGGATTCGAGCTTGGAGATATCGAGGATCTCGTTGATCAACGTGAGCAGTTCATTGCCGGCGCTGTGGATGGTTTGCACGTAGTCGCGCTGTTTCACCGACAGCGGCGTACCCAGCAGCAGCTCGGTCATGCCCAGCACGCCGTTCATGGGGGTGCGGATTTCGTGGCTGATTTTCGCCAGGAACTCGGCCTTGGCCGCGATCTCTGCGTTGCTGGCGGCCAGGTCACGGCTGAGGCTGAAACGCGCCTCGACAATCGCACGCTGGCGTTCGCCCAGGGCCAGGCTCATCAACAGGCCACTGACGCAGATAAATGCCAGCAGTGTGACGATCAGGCCTTGCGGCGAGACCATGGTCAGGCCCAGCAAGGCCGGGAGGATGATCAGCGTACCGATGTTGAACACCACCATCGCCGCCACGAACAAACGTGCGGGGCGGTAGCCTTTCTGCCAATGGCAGGCCGAGACAAACAGCATGCTCAAGCCGGCCAGGGCCACCAGGGCGTAGGTGATGATGTTCAGCGGCAGGGTGTTGACGAACAACAGCAGCAGGCCGCACAGCACGATAAAAAGAATGTCGGCCATCAACAGTTTGTTCAGCGGATGCGGGCCGAGCGGCATGAAGAAACGGTAGGCAAACATCAGCCCGCACGGCGCGGTCAGCAGCAGCGCGAGGTAGGCGCCCGGGGTCTGGATCGCATGCCAGTTCGGCAGCCACGGGCCTACCAGGTTGAGCAGCAGCGCCAGGCTGAGCATCAACAGCACTTCGCACGCCGCCAGCCACAGGCTGCTGCGCGAGCGGTGGTAGGCGAAGCGCGTGAGGTTGTGCAGGATCAGCATCAGCAGGCAGCCGAACAGCAGGCCGTAGATCAGCGTCTGGGTCTGGTCGGCGGCGGCGAGCACGGCCGGTTCCAGGGTGATATAGGGGCGCAGTTCGTGTTCGGAGACCAGGCGCAGATAGACATCCAGAGGCTTCTGGCTCTGGGGCATCGGCAGCATGAAGTCACTGCTGGGCAGCGGGCGTTCCGCCTGGGGCTGGCGCGTGCCGGTGCTTTGTTGTTCGACCAGTGTGTCGCCGTCCAGCACGTAGAGGCTCAGGTGCGACAGGTCGGGCGCGAATACCCGCAGCACTTGCTCGTGCTTGCCGGGTTGCAGCTTGAAACGTACCCACAGTGCACCGTCCGGTTCCGCGGCGGTAATGCGGTCCAGTTCAATGGGGCTGAATTGATTGGTGTAGCGTGAAGAGCGGATGTCGCTCAGCTGCAGATCGGCCTGTTCATCAAGCAATACTGCCCAGCCACTGCCTTGCGCGGCGGCCTGGGCCGGGAACAAGCAGAGCAGTGTCAGCAGGCTGACAGTGAAACCTATGGCGATCCTGAGCCAGCGCACGGCGAAATCCCTTCGTAGGTTGATGCACGGGTTAACTATGCGCGGGGTGGCATGAGTACGGCAAGGGCCAGAGGCCCTTACCTAACCGAACGGATAGCGACTTACGAGTGCTCGCCGCGTTCCCGCGCGATGGCGCGATAGCCGATATCAGTGCGGTAGAAGCAGCCTTTCCAGTCGATTTTTGCGGCCAGCTTGTACGCCTGTTGCTGCGCGGCGTCGACACTGGCACCCATCGCGGTGGCGCACAACACGCGGCCACCCGCAGTGACAACCTTGCCATCCTTGAGCGCGGTGCCCGCGTGGAACACTTTGCCTTCCAGCGTAGCAGCAGCGTCCAGGCCTTCAATCACATCACCCTTGGCGTAGTCGGCAGGGTAGCCACCGGCTGCCAGCACAATGCCGACGCTCGGGCGTGGATCCCATTGCGCTTCGACCTTGTCCAGGGCCTGGGCCAATGCGGCTTCGACCAGCAGCACCAGGCTCGATTGCAGGCGCAGCATCACCGGTTGGGTTTCCGGATCACCGAAGCGGCAGTTGAACTCGATGACTTTCGGGTTGCCGGCTTTGTCGATCATCAGGCCGGCGTAGAGGAAACCGGTGTACACATTGCCTTCATCGGCCATGCCGCGCACGGTGGGCCAGATCACCAGGTCCATGACGCGCTTGTGCACGTCGGCGGTAACCACCGGGGCAGGGGAGTAGGCACCCATGCCGCCCGTGTTCGGGCCGCTGTCGCCGTTGCCGACGCGTTTGTGGTCCTGGCTGGTGGCCATCGGCAGCACGTTCTTGCCGTCGACCATCACGATAAAGCTGGCTTCTTCGCCGTCGAGGAATTCCTCGATGACCACGCGCGAACCCGCGTCACCAAAGGCGTTGCCGGCGAGCATGTCGCGCACGGCGTCTTCGGCTTCCTGCAGAGTCATGGCGACGATCACGCCTTTGCCAGCGGCCAGGCCGTCGGCCTTGATCACGATCGGCGCACCTTTTTCACGCAAGTAAGCCAGGGCCGGCTCGATCTCGGTGAAGTTCTGGTAGTCGGCGGTCGGGATCTTGTGGCGTGCCAGGAAATCCTTGGTGAACGCCTTGGAACCTTCCAGTTGGGCCGCGCCGGCGGTAGGGCCGAAGCAATCCAGGCCACGGCTGCGGAACAGGTCGACGACGCCAGCCACCAACGGCACTTCCGGACCGACGATGGTCAGGGAGACGTTCTTTTCAGCGAAATCCGCCAGTTGCTCGAGCGCCAGCACGTCGATAGCGACGTTCTCGCACTTGGCTTCGATGGCGGTGCCGGCGTTGCCGGGGGCGACGAATACTTTCTGGACGCGAGGGTCCTGGGCAACTTTCCAGGCCAGGGCGTGTTCACGGCCACCGCTGCCAATGATGAGGACGTTCAAGTCAGACTCCTTCGAAGGAAGTTACAAGCTGCAAGCTGCACGTTGAGAGCAATCTGTATCGCTCTGAAGGCAGCCTGCAGCTATGAATTTTAGAGGCTACAACCAGCAGCAAAAGCGAGGCAGCTGTGCTTTTACGTGCTGCTTGCAGCTTGAACCTTGCCGCTTCACGGCAGTGGATCAGTGACGGAAGTGGCGCATGCCAGTGAAGACCATGGCGATGCCGGCTTCGTCTGCCGCCGCGATGACTTCGGCGTCACGCATCGAACCGCCCGGTTGGATCACGGCGGTCACACCGGCTTTCGCAGCGTTGTCCAGGCCATCGCGGAACGGGAAGAACGCGTCGGATGCCATCACCGAACCGACCACCTGCAAACCGGCGTGTTCGGCCTTGATCGCGGCGATACGCGCCGAGTTGACGCGGCTCATCTGGCCAGCGCCGACACCGATGGTCTGGCGGTTCTTGGCATAGACGATGGCGTTGGATTTAACGTACTTGGCCACTTTCCAGGCGAAGATCAGGTCGTTGATCTCTTGCTCGGTCGGTGCGCGCTTGGTCACCACTTTCAGGTCCTGGCTGCCGATCATGCCGATGTCGCGGCTCTGTACCAGCAAGCCGCCGTTGACGCGCTTGTAGTCCCAGGCAGCGGCACGTTCAGCCGACCACTCGCCGCAGGCCAGCAGGCGCACGTTGGCCTTGGCTGCCACGATGGCGCGGGCTTCTTCGCTGACGGAAGGGGCGATGATCACTTCGACGAACTGACGCTCGACGATTGCTTTAGCGGTCTCGGCGTCCAGTTCGCGGTTGAACGCGATGATGCCGCCGAATGCGGATTCGGTGTCGGTCGCGTAGGCCAGTTCGTACGCCTGGCGGATGCCGCCTTCAGCGTCCGGGCTCACGGCCACGCCGCACGGGTTGGCGTGCTTGACGATTACGCAGGCTGGCTTGACGAAGCTCTTCACGCACTCAAGCGCGGCGTCGGTGTCGGCCACGTTGTTGTAGGACAGCTCTTTGCCTTGCAGCTGGGTCGCGGTGGCGATGCCCACTTCGGCCGGCTTGGCCTCCACGTAGAACGCCGCGCTCTGGTGCGGGTTCTCGCCGTAGCGCATTTCCTGGGCCTTGATGAACTGGCTGTTGAAGGTGCGCGGGAACTGGCTACGGCCTTCGGTGCTGAGGGTTTCAGCCGCCTGGTTCACGGTGCCCATGTAGTTGGCGATCATGCCGTCGTAGGCGGCGGTGTGTTCGAACGCCTTGAGCATCAGGTCGAAGCGCTGGGCGTAGGTCAGGCCGCCGGCTTTCAGGCTTTCGAGCACCTGGGCGTAGTCGCTGGCGTTGACCACGATGGCCACGTCTTTGTGGTTCTTGGCTGCCGAGCGAACCATGGTCGGGCCGCCGATATCGATGTTTTCGATGGCGGTCGGCAGGTCGCAGCCTGGCTTGTTGATGGTGGCTTCGAACGGGTACAGGTTGACGGCTACCAGATCGATCGGCTTGATGCCGTGCTCGCTCATGATGGCGTCGTCGGTACCGCGACGGCCGAGGATACCGCCGTGGATTTTCGGGTGCAGGGTCTTGACCCGACCGTCCATCATTTCTGCGAAACCGGTGTAGTCCGCCACTTCTACTGCGGCCACGCCGTTGTCCTGCAGCAGTTTGAAGGTCCCGCCCGTGGAGAGGATTTCCACGCCAAGGGCTTCCAGCTCCCGGGCAAATTCGAGGATCCCGGTCTTGTCGGAGACACTGATCAAGGCGCGGCGGATCGGCAGGCGGGTAGTCTGGTCGGTCATTTCAATTTCCATCAAAAGCAAAGGAAGTCAGCAAAAAAGGCGACCGTTTTTACGCGGGCGCCTTTCTGGTTTGATTGAATGCTTACAGCAAATCGTATTGTTTGAGCTTTTTGCGCAAGGTGCCACGGTTGAGGCCCAGCAGCTCACTGGCTTTGGTCTGGTTGCCCTTGACGTAGTTCATCACGCTTTCGAGCAAGGGCGCCTCGACTTCGGAGAGCACCAGGTTGTACACGTCCGTGACGGAAGCGCCCTCAAGGTGGGCGAAATAATTGTGCAGCGCCTTCTCGACACTCCCGCGAAGGGTCTGGCCTTCTTCGCTCGGCGTGTTGAGGTGCTGTTTCAAATTGACGTTGTCGCTCACGGGTGTTGTTCCACTCACTAAAGTCTCGGTCATCATCGTCATGCGGCCACCCCCTCTCCGTCCCCTGTCCCCAGGCTCTTGTAACGCTCGCTGAAGAACTCACGAACGTTGGCGCACTGTGCTTCCGTATCATCCAAACGATTGAAGTGGGCGCGAAACTCCCTGGCGCCCGGCAAGGTTGCGAGATACCAGCCGACATGCTTGCGAGCAATGCGTACTCCCATCACGTCTCCATAGAAGGCGTGCAGGGCGGCCAGATGCTCTAGCAGAATACGTTCCACCTCGATCAACTCCGGTGCCGGCAAGACTTCGCCGGTACGCAGAAAATGCTCGATCTCACGAAAAATCCACGGCCGCCCCTGGGCGGCCCGGCCAATCAACAGGCCATCGGCACCGGTAGCGTGCAGCACGCGCCGGGCTTTCTCGGCTGAGTCGATATCGCCATTGGCAAAGACCGGCATCGACACCGCCTGCTTGATCGCGGCAATGGTGTCGTACTCGGCTTCACCGGTGTACAGATCGGCGCGGGTGCGCCCATGCACCGCCAGCGCTGTAATGCCCGCCTGTTCGGCGATCTTCGCCACCGTCAGGCCATTCTTGTTGTCCCGGTCCCAGCCGGTACGGATCTTCAGGGTGACCGGCACATCCACTGCGGCGACAACGGCCTGCAGGATCTCGGCGACCAACTGCTCATCCTTCAACAAGGCGGACCCTGCGGCCTTGTTGCAGACCTTCTTGGCCGGGCAGCCCATGTTGATATCAATGATCTGTGCGCCCAACTCCACGTTGGCCCGGGCCGCATCCGCCAGCATCTGCGCATCACCGCCGGCGATCTGTACCGAGCGGGGCTCGGGATCACCTTCGTGGATCATGCGCATCCGCGATTTGCGGGTGTTCCACAAGCTCATGTCGCTGGTGACCATTTCCGAGACTACTAGACCCGCGCCCAAACGCTTGCACAGCTGACGAAAGGGCTGGTCGGTGACGCCCGCCATAGGAGCGAGGATCAAGCCGTTCTGCAATGTGTATGGGCCGATGCGTACCGCCGACATAGGACTTCCCTGTTGTGGGGCCGGATCATTAGAGTTCGAAAAAGGGTTGGCATGATACCCGCTCTCGATGACTGGATAAAGGCTGAATTGGATAAAATCTGAACAGCAATTTCTTTATCGCCGCCGGTTTGGTTGCCCGGCGCCTAGTCAAGAATCTGCCGTCAAGCCTCTGTGCATGAACCGATTCACTCGGGCGAATGAAAGCTCAGGCTGTAATTCACGGCTTTGTTGCCTGGATCGAGGATATCCAGGGAGATATGGATCGGCGTCTGTGATGGCATTTCGCTCACGCCGGCCAACTCACCGCTGAGGTATTCGGCGGGCTTGAACCGACGACTGGCGATCAGGCTGCCGTTCAAATCGGCAAAACGCAGCTCCAGCAGCGGGAAGGGCTGGGAGAAGGTCGCGCGGTTATAGATGATTGCATCCACCACCAGCGCCCCGGCGAACTCCGGGTGGCTGCGTACCACCAGGTTGCTGCTCTTGATGTGGGCGATATCGACCCGTGACGGCACCGTGCAGCCCAGGGTGGGGCACAGTTGCTGGAACCATGGGCGGTAGGCGTCCTGGCGGGCCAGGTCGTCGAATTGGTAGGCGATGTATTGGCCGGCGAGGCCGGCGGCGGCGATCAGCACCAGCAACAGCCAGAGCAGGCGGCGGCCCCAGCCCGACGCACGTTTTTGCGCGTAGAGGTGCAGCGGGTCGTCTTCGAGGTCCTGCAGGACATCGTCGTGAACGCCGGTGGACGGGCGAGGGCGCTTGCGTCGGGGTTGCGGGCGTTCTTCGGGTTCCGGTTCCTCGACCGCCTCGATGACGGGCGTGACGGGGGGATCGAGTTCGTCGTCCTCGAGCGTCGAGCGCAGCGGCGGTTCGTCGTCGATATCGTCGGTGTGGAACGACATCGACGGTTCGGTGCGCTGGCGGGTCGCAGGTGTCTTGGTCGGTTCAGGGGCTTCGACGACCTGGACGCGTTCTTCCGGTGGTTCGCTGAACAGGCTGGCCGCCCACTTTTCTTCCTCGGCCTTGACCGTATCGCGGCTGGCGCTGAGGGCCTCTTCCTTTTGCCGACGGTCGGAACCGCCCTGGCGACGCTCCGCGCCCGAGGGCTGCGTGTGCTGAATCTCGCGGCGCTCCAGCTTGGCCAGCTCCACGTCGAGGTCGAGGTTGTCCAGGTCCAATTCTTCGGCGGTCCACTGTTTCTGGCTGATCGCCCGCGGGGCCTCTGCGGCTGGCTCGACAGGTTCCGGTGCCGGCGCCTGCTGGGCGCGCTGCTCCAGCAGCTGGCGTGCCGCATTGAACACCTGCAGGCACGAGCCGCAGCGCACCACGCCGCGGGCCACGCTCAATTGAGCGTGGTTAACGCGAAAGCGTGCTTGGCAATGCGGGCACTGGGTGACGAAACTGTCGGTCATGCGGCCATCCGATTCAGGCAAGCGCTCATTCTAGCGCCGACGACCGCTGATGCGTACCCAGCCATCACGGTTGGCGATCGGATCCAGCTCGAAATCCTTGGTGTAGGCAGCGGCCACGTCCTCACCCTGCTCGGCAAGGATGCCCGACAGCGCCAGGCGGCCGCCCGGCTTGACCAGGCTCGACAGCTGCGGCGCCAGGGAAACCAACGGGCCGGCGAGGATGTTCGCCACCAGCACATCGGCCTGCACCTGGGGCAATTGCTCGGGCAGATAGAGTGGGAATTTATCTTCGGGAATGTGGTTGCGCCCGGCGTTGTCGCGCGAAGCTTCCAGGGCCTGCACGTCGATGTCGGTGCCGACGGCTTCCTTGGCGCCCAGCAGCAGGGCGGCAATCGCCAGGATCCCCGAGCCGCAGCCGAAGTCCAGCACGTGGCTGTCGGTCAGGTCCTGGCCGTCCAGCCATTCCAGGCACAGCGCGGTGGTGGGGTGGGTGCCGGTGCCGAAGGCCAGGCCCGGATCAAGCAGCAGGTTGACTGCGTCCGGCTCCGGCGCGGCGTGCCAGCTCGGCACGATCCACAGGCGCTGGCCGAACCGCATCGGCTGGAAGTTATCCATCCAGCTGCGTTCCCAGTCCTGGTCTTCGATGACTTCGCTGTGGTGCTCGGGCAGCGGGCCGCCGGTGAGCAGTTCCATATGGGCCAGCACGGCGGCGGCATCGGTGCCGTCCTCGAACAGGGCCAGCAGATGGGTGTGGGACCACAGCGGGGTGGTATTGAGTTCGGGTTCGAAGATCGGCTGGTCTTCGGCGTCCATGAAGGTCACCGAGACGGCGCCGACTTCGAGGAAAGCGTCTTCGTAGGTTTCGGCTTGTTCTGGGCTGATGGCGAGACGGACTTGCAGCCAAGGCATGGCGGGCACCTTTGAATAAAATGAATGTGCGACTGCTGGGTCGCGAAAGCGCGCAAGTTTACGCGAGAGCATGACCTGTGGCGAGGGAGCTTGTTGTGGCGAGGGGGCTTGTCCCCCGTTGGGCTGCGTAGCAGCCCCATGAGGTCGCCGGATTTCTCCAAGTCAATCTCAAGATCAGGTTTCGGGGCTGCTGCGCAGCCCAACGGGGGACAAGCCCCCTCGCCACAAGAGCCAATTTCACAGGGCTCACAAACAACAAAGCCGCCCGAAGGCGGCTTTGTTGGGTGGAGCACTTACTGGTTGGCCAGCTTGTGTTCCAGGTAGTGAATGTTCACACCACCTTCGCAGAAGCCTTCATCACGGACCAGTTCCCGGTGCAGCGGGATGTTGGTCTTGATGCCGTCGACCACGATTTCGTCCAGGGCGTTACGCATACGGGCCATGGCCTCGTCGCGGGTCGCGCCCCAGGTGATCAGCTTGCCGATCAGCGAGTCGTAGTTGGACGGAACCTTGTAGCCGCTGTACAGGTGCGAATCCACACGGACGCCGTTGCCGCCGGGCGCGTGGAAATGCTTGACCAGGCCAGGGCTTGGGATAAAGGTCTTCGGGTCTTCGGCGTTGATACGGCACTCCAGGGAGTGGCCATGCATCTTCACGTCGTCCTGGGTAAAGGACAGCGGGTTGCCGGCGGCGATGCTGAGCATCTCCTTGACGATGTCGATACCGGTGACCATCTCCGAAACCGGGTGCTCTACCTGCACGCGAGTGTTCATCTCGATGAAGTAGAAACGACCGTTCTCGTAGAGGAACTCGAAGGTACCGGCGCCACGGTAGTTGATGTCGATGCACGCCTTGACGCAGCGAGCCAGTACTTCCTGGCGAGCTTTTTCATCCAGGCCCGGTGCCGGAGCTTCTTCCAGTACCTTCTGGTGACGGCGCTGCAGCGAGCAATCGCGGTCGCCCAGGTGGATGGCGTGCCCCTGGCCGTCGGACAATACCTGCACTTCCACGTGACGTGGGTTGGTCAGGTACTTCTCCAGGTAGACCATCGGGTTGCCGAACCAGGCGCCCGCTTCGGAGCGGGTCTGCTTGGCGGCTTCGATCAGGTCTTCTTCCTTGTGCACCACGCGCATGCCGCGACCACCACCGCCACCGGCGGCCTTGATGATCACCGGGTAACCGACTTCGCGACCAATGCGCAGGGCGGTGGCCTCGTCTTCAGGCAGTGGGCCGTCGGAACCTGGAACGGTTGGCACGCCAGCAGCGATCATCGCGTCCTTGGCCGAGACCTTGTCGCCCATCAGGCGAATGGTTTCGGCTTTCGGGCCGATGAAGGCAAACCCGGATTTTTCCACCTGTTCGGCGAAATCGGCGTTTTCCGCGAGGAAGCCGTAGCCCGGGTGGATGCCGTCAGCGCCGGTCACTTCTGCCGCGGCGATGATGTTCGAGACTTTCAGGTACGAGTTCGTGGCCAGTGGCGGGCCGATGCAGATGCTTTCGTCCGCCAGTTTCACGTGCATCAATTCGGTATCGGCCGTCGAGTAAACAGCGACGGTCTTGATGCCCTCTTCCTTACAGGCGCGCAGGATACGCAGCGCGATCTCGCCGCGGTTGGCGATCAGGACTTTTTGCAGTTTCTTCGCAGGTTTCAACATCGAAGGCGCTCCGCGGTTCAAACGATGGTGAACAGCGGCTGGTCGTACTCAACCGGCTGACCGTTTTCTACCAGGATGGATTCGATGACGCCGGCTTTTTCAGCGGTGATGTGGTTCATCATTTTCATCGCTTCGACGATGCAGATGGTGTCGCCCACTTTCACGGTTGCGCCGACTTCAACGAAGGCTGGCGAGGTCGGTGCCGGGGTGCGGTAGAAGGTACCGACCATTGGCGACTTGACCACGAAGCCGTTCAGCACTGGCGCAGCAGGTGCTGCTGGCGCAGCGGCGGCGGCAGGTGCGGCGGCCGGAGCAGCAGCGGCCGGAGCCGGCGCTTGCATTTGTGGTGCGTAGAACTGCTGGGCCGGGGTCTTGCTGTGACGGCTGATCCGTACGGACTCTTCGCCTTCCTTGATTTCCAGCTCGTCGATACCGGATTCTTCCAGCAGTTCGATCAGTTTCTTAACTTTACGGATATCCATGAATCATCAACTCCCAAGGGTCGGTCAGGGGCGCTTGGCCGGTTGTTCAAGCTGTTCCAGGGCGGCCTCCAGGGCCAATCGGTAACCGCTGGCGCCAAGGCCGCAGATCACTCCTACCGCTACGTCGGAGAAGTAGGAGTGATGGCGGAAAGGTTCGCGTTTGTGCACGTTCGACAAGTGCACTTCGATGAATGGGATGCTCACCGCCAGCAGCGCGTCACGTAATGCAACGCTTGTATGCGTAAAAGCGGCGGGATTGATCAGAATAAAGTCCACGCCTTCGCCGCGCGCGGCATGGATACGATCAATCAATTCGTACTCGGCATTGCTTTGCAGGTAGAGCAAATGGTGGCCGGCTTCACGCGCCCGTCGTTCCAGGTCAAGGTTGATCTGGTCCAGGGTGACTGCCCCGTAGACGCCCGGTTCGCGGGTGCCGAGCAGGTTCAGGTTGGGTCCGTGAAGAACCAGTAAGGTCGCCATCGGCTGTTCCTTGTTATTGATGTGGGTACGGCAGAACCCGGCGACTATGCCGCAAAGCCTTTGTGACTGTCCAGTTCTATGCAGTAGCCAGCACGATTACCGAGGATAGCGCGAAATTTGTGACTGTGAGGGCGAGTTCGGTCAGTGTGGGAGCTGGCTTGCCTGCAATAGCGGTGTGTCAGCACAGGGAGATGTCGCCTGGTTCACCGCCATCGCAGGCAAGCCAGCTCCCACATTGGGTCGCAACCCACGTTGAGTCCGGTCAGACGCGAAACGCCTGGACCGCCGTGTTGAGCTGCCCGCCCAGCACCAGCAGGTGTTCGCCCTGGCTGCGGCCCTGGCCGATGCGCAGCAGATTGTCCTCGCCCAACTGGTGGATCCGCTCGCTGTTGTCGCGAATCTCACTGACGGCGCCACTCTGCTGCGCGGTCACATCGGCGATGCGCACGGCGGTGTCGGCAATGGTCTGGATTGCGCCGACGATTTCATCCAGCGCACCATCTGCCGCCTGGGCCTGCTGGGCGGTGGCTTCGGCGTGTTCGACCTGGGCGCGCATGCCTTGCACCGATTGGTGGGCGGCGCTTTGCAGGCCGGCGATCAGGCCCTGGATTTCAGCGGTGGCGCCGGCGGTGCGCTGGGCCAGGGAGCGCACTTCGTCGGCGACCACCGCAAACCCGCGCCCGGCCTCGCCGGCACGGGCGGCCTCGATGGCGGCGTTGAGCGCCAGCAGGTTGGTCTGGTCGGCAATCGAGCGGATCACCGTGAGTACGCCGCCGATGGTGGCGGATTCTTCGGCGAGTTTTTCGATCATCTGCGCGTTCTGCTGCACTTCACCCACCAGCGCATGCAGCCCGGTCAGGCTCAGGCCGATCACGCGCTGGCCTTGCTCCACCGCCTGGCCCGCACTGCGGCTGGCCCCGGCCGCCTGGCTGGCATCCCCGGCGACTTGCTGGATGGTTGCCTCCAGCTCGCCGAGCGAATCGCGGATCTGCGCGGTGTCCCCGGCCTGGCGTTCAGCGCCGTCGTGCAGGCCGCTGCTCAACTCGGCGAGGGCACGGCTGCTGCCGGCGACCTCTTCGGCATTCCCGCGAATGGTGCCCACCAGGTCGACCAGATAGGCGCGCAAGCGGTTGAGGGAGGCTTCGATATCGTGCAGCTCGCGGTTGGTCTTGCCCAAGGCAATCGGCTGGCTGAAGTCACCTTCGGCCCAGGTCGACAGGGCCGGCGCCAGGTTGGTCAGCACCCGTGCCAGGCGCCGTTGCAGGGTATCGATCAGCAGGGCAATCAGCAGGATCAGGCCGATCATCACGCCTTGCATCAGGCGCACTTCGCCCTGGATCTGGGCATGTTGCGCGCGCACCACCGGCTCCAGGCCGGCAATGGCCTGCTGTACGGCGGCGATTTTCAGGTGGGTGCTTGCGGCCAGGTCGGTGCGTTGCTGGATCTGTTCGCGGGTGCGCTTGAGTTCGCCGGGGTAGCGGGTGAGCAGGCTGTTGAGTTCGCGCTTGAGGTCGACGCCGGTGTCCTGGGTCTCGGTCTTCTCGGTGTTCTCCAGGCCCATCAAGGCAGAAAAATCATCGGCGCTGGAATCGGCGCTGGCCTTGACGCCGAGCAATGGCAACGGCTCCAGCAGGTCGGCCTGGCTGCGGATATTACCGACTTCACGCTCCACATCATCGGCCAGTTCCGCGCGCCCGCTGCTCACCAGCTTGTCGCGGGCCAGGGACAGTTTGCCCAAGTGCTGGGACGCGGCCAGCAACGGCGGCAGGTAACGCGCGGCTTGCGGCGAATTGACGCTCAGGGCGTATTGACCCAGTTGCTCCAGGTTCGCGCCCAGTTCGCGTTCGGCTTGCAGTAACAGCGCTTGCGGGTCGCCGGCCAGCTTGCCGGCAGCCAGCAGGTCAGTCTTGCTGAAGGTATCCAGGTCTACCAGGCTGGGGCGCAGGTTCTGCGCGAGGTCGGCGGGCAGTTCATCCAGGTGCTGCAGGAGGTTTTCCAGGCTCTGGCTGGCGCTGCTCAGGCGCAGGGCATCGCCGCTGGCCAGGTAGTCATCGATATTGCGCGCGGCCTGATTCTGAAAGGTCTGCGACAGGCCCAGGTAGCGCTCCATCAACAGATAGGGACGCTCCAGCGCGCGTTGCGACCACCAGAGCGTGGCCCCGAGGGCCAGGCACACAGCCACCAAGAGGAGGGTATTGAGATTGGTCAGCAGCTTCAGGCGCATGCGGGGTTTCAACCGACAGCAAAAGGTAAGTGCCTGAAGTTATTGCGTTTGCGTTACAGAGTTATGACGGAATCAGTCGATTCCGGTGAAAAGATGGCACTTTGCTTTGACGTTCGCGCCGCTTGTACGCGGTTGCGCCCGGCGTCCTTGGCGCGGTACAGCGCCTCGTCGGCCTGGGCGGCCATCATCAGGCTGTCGGAACCGTCGCACAGCTCCACCAGCCCGGCACTGAAGGTGCACCACAAATCCTGCGGCTGGGCCGGGTAGTGGATTTCGGCAAAGCGCCCGCGAATTTCATCCAGCACCCTGCAGGCCGACTCCAGGTCGGTGTCGGGCATCACGATGGCGAACTCTTCACCGCCATAGCGCCCGATATAGTCGGTCTTGCGCAGGCGCTGTTTGAGAAACAGCGCCAGGCTCTTGATCACGCGGTCGCCCATGGGATGCCCGTGGCTGTCATTGACCCGCTTGAAGTGGTCGATGTCCAGCATGGCAAAGCTCAGCGGCTTGTTCTCGCGGCGCGCACGGAAGCTGCAGTCTTCGAGCAATTGCAGGATGTGAGTGTGGTTGTACAGGCCGGTCAGGCTGTCGCGCACCATCCGCGCCTTGAGGTTGCGCGCACGGGCGGCGCGGTTGCGCACGGTGGTGATCAGGTGGCGCGGTTTGATCGGCTTGGTGAGGAAGTCGTCGCCGCCTTCGCTCATGGCGTCCAGTTGTTTGTCGAGGTCGTCTTCGGCTGACAGGTAGATGATCGGCACGCTGACGTAGCGGTCGTTATGGCGAATCACCTTGGCCAGTTCGGTGCCGGTGCAGGCGGGCATGTACATGTCGAGGATGATCAGGTCGGGCTGGAAGTCCGCCAGCTCGGCCATGGCCTGGATCGGCTCGATCAGGGTGCGCGTGACGATGCCGGCACTGTTGAGCAGCCGCTCGGTGTGCAGTGCCTGGGCCCGCGAGTCATCGATGATCAGCACTTTATACGGTTCGTACTGGGCGACGCAGGTGAGCACTTCGATTTTTTCCAGCAGGCTGGACGCCTCCAGTGTTCCAGTGAGGAACTCCTGGCCCCCGGCGCGCACGGCGGCCAGGCGGGTCGGGGTGTCGGTTTCATGCAGGCTGAAAAACAGCAGCGGCAGCTTTTGCTCCAGGCCTTCCTGGGCTTCGGCGGCGAGCTTGAGGCCCAGGCCGGCGCCGCAGAAGTCCACGTCCATCACGATCGCCGAGGGCAGGCGCTCGGCCATGGCGGCGCGAAAGGCTGCCACGCTGTCCAGCGACTGCGCGCTCATGCCGAAGAATTCCAGCTGCTTGGCCAGGCGTTCGGCGCGGTCGTGATCGGCGAGCATCACGTAGATCGGCTTGCGCATCGGCGGCAGGAACGTTTGCTCGAGCTGGTCGCCCTGGCGCAGTCCGGTGCGTGACAGGCGCTGCATCAGGCGGTTGAGTTCGGTGATCAGGTGGCTGCTCAGGCGGCCACGGTTTTCGTCCACCGCCTTGAGGGATTCGCCGATGTGCACGGCGAGCTGGCTGTGTTCCGGCTGTTCGAAACGCTCGGCAAAGCGCAGCAGGCGCAGGTTGGCTTCGCTGAGTTCGGACAGGTCGGCGCCCGACCATTCGCTGCGTTGCAGGCGCTGCCAGATCTCAAGAATTTGACGTGCCTGATGAATTACCCGCTGGGCAAAATGCTGCTTGAGACGCTCACGGCTGGGGTCTTCTGGCTCGGTCATATCCTGACTACTAGTTAGGGTGCATGCTGAGGTCGACTGATGGCTCTATGCTAGCACCTCTTTTCCATGGGATGAGTGTCATATGTCAATTAACTGCGTGTCCCGGGTATTCAGTTATTGACCCGATGGTCGCGCAGCGTAAAAAACCTGCATCCTTTATAGTCGAACCTTCCTCGTCCCCCGTTTGATTAAAAGCGCCGCACCGGCGGGCACGATGGGGTAGGGTTGTGGTCGGAGTGTTTGAACGCACCCGGACCATTGAAGTGCATGAACTCAAGTGATTGAAAGGATATCGCCATGCTGGACTGGAAAAACCGTGCAGGCAGTGCCAAAGGCCCCGCCCCTGAGCCCAAGTCGGCCAACCGCAGCTATTTTCGCACGGTGCTGATGAGCCGCGCCGTGCTGAGCGTGCTCGGCCTGTACCTGTTGGTCACCGGTGCCCTGGGTTGGTACTGGAGCGAAGAGCCGGCGCTGTTTCCGGTCCAGCAAAATGCGCAGATTGCCGCTGAAAAAGACGGCAAGCAGATGGTGGTGGGCTTCACCACCGTCGAAACCCTCAAGACCGTGGTCGGCACCCTGCTGAACAAGCCGGGTGGCTACATTTCCAACGACCGCTTCCCGCCGGGCCTGTGGATGGACAACATGCCCAGCTGGGAATACGGCGTGCTGGTGCAGGTACGCGACCTGACCCGAGCCCTGCGTAAAGACTTCGCCCGTTCCCAGTCGCAATCGGCGGAAGACGCTGACTTGGCCAAGGCCGAGCCGCGCTTCAACTTCGACAACAAGAGCTGGGTGCTGCCATCCAGTGAGTCGGAATACCAGGAAGGCATCAATTCCCTGAGCCGCTACGAGGCGCGCCTGTCGGACCCTAACCAGAAAGGCGCGCTGTTCTATGCGCGAGCCGACAACCTGAACAACTGGCTGGGCGATGTCGCTACCCGCCTGGGCTCGCTGTCGCAACGCCTGTCGGCCAGCGTCGGCCGGGTCAAGTTGAACACTGCACTGAAAACCGAAGCGCTGGCGCCGGGTGAAGTGCCACAGGTCGACGAAGAAGTGGTCGAAACCCCGTGGATGCAGATCGACAACGTGTTCTACGAGGCGCGTGGCCAGGCGTGGGCCCTGTCCCACCTGTTGCGTGCTATCGAAGTCGATTTTGCCGACGTACTGGCCAAGAAAAACGCCACCGTCAGCGTGCGCCAGATCATTCGTGAACTGGAGGCCTCGCAAGAGCCTGTCTGGAGCCCGATGATCCTCAACGGCAGCGGCTTCGGCGTGCTGGCCAACCACTCGCTGGTCATGGCCAACTACATTTCCCGGGCCAACGCGGCGGTGATCGACTTGCGTCAACTGCTCAACCAGGGTTGATGATGGACGCTGCTCAAAACGAGGCCGCGCACCGTGCGGCCTCCGATGCCGAACTGATCTGCTGGGTCGACGAGCAGGACAACCTGCTCGGCCACCTGGTGCGGTCCGACCTGCGCCAGCGCGGCCTGATTGGCCGGTGCACATTTATCTTCCTGTTCAATTCCAAGGGCGAGCTGTGCGTGCATCGGCGCACCCTGAGCAAAGCCCTGTATCCCGGCTTCTGGGACACGGCAGCCGGCGGCATGGTCGCGGCAGGCGAGTCGTATGCGGTGTCGGCCGCCCGTGAGTTGGAAGAAGAGCTGGGCGTCGGCGGGGTAGAGTTGGTCGAACATGACCACTTCTATTTCGAAGATGGCGACAGCCGGCTCTGGTGCAAATCCTACTCGGCGACGTGGGACGGGCCGCTCAGCCTGCAGCCCGAAGAAGTCATGGAAGCACGCTTTTTACCGATTCAAACGGTCCTGCAGGAGGCCGAGCAAAAGCCCTACTGTCCGGACGCCCAGGAGGGCTTGCGCCGCTATCTGGCCTCGCGTCGCTAAAGTTGCATAAATTGGCGCCATTTGGCCCTTAGCAAGTCGCGTTTTTGCCGTTACACTGCGCGACTTTTCACCCGTACTACGATTGTTTCACCCGGGTATCACTGTAGGCGCCGGCTTGCCGGCGATGGCTATCTTTAGGACGCCATCGCTGGCAAGCCGGTTGCTACAGGTGGGGTTGAAACAGGGCGGTACGGTAGCGCTGCCCCTGCCTGAGTGGGGCTTCGCGGTCGGTCAGTCTGATCGATCAGTCTTTGTCCTCCCAAGAGGATTGCCGGTGGCCAAAAAAGCCGCATCCTTCGCCGCCCTTGGTGGCCTGGTATTTTCCACCGACGCAGGTCGACACTGCCCGGACTGTCGTCAGCCCGTGGATTCGTGTACCTGCAAACAGACCCTGATCCCTGAAGGCGATGGCATTGCCCGCGTGCGACGCGAGAGCAAGGGCCGTGGCGGCAAGACGGTGACGACCATCACCGGCGTGCCCCTGGCCGAAGATGCCCTGAAGGAGCTGGCCACGACGCTGAAAAAGCGCTGTGGCACCGGTGGCGCGCTCAAAGACGGCGTCATCGAGATCCAGGGCGACCACGTCGAGTTGCTGTTGGCCGAGCTGATCAAGCTGGGTTACAAGGCGAAGAAATCCGGCGGCTAGCAGCCTCTGTGAAACCCACCCCGACCGCCGGTTCGCTGAACGCGAACTGTCGTCTCCATGGGTTTCACAGAGCCTGTTCCTGACCGGTGTCTAAACTCTGTCCTGCGAGTGGGGTCTACCTTCCTTACAGGCAAATCGTCATTTTCATTCTTTAGACTGCGCCAGCCTCAGAGAGAGGCGGCGCCTTCGACTTCATTTATAGGGGACTTCGATGTCCGTACGACGCACACGCAAAGACGATGGCAGCCAATGGACAGTTGCGGACAGCCGCAGTGTTTACGGGATCCGCCATTGGGGGGCCGGGTATTTCGCGATCAATGATGCCGGTCGCGTCGAAGTTCGTCCGAACGGCCCGAACAGCACGCCCGTCGACCTGTACGAGCAAGTAGACGAGCTGCGCAAAAGCGGCCTGTCCTTGCCGTTGCTGGTGCGTTTCCCCGACATCCTGCAAGACCGCGTGCGCCAGCTGACCGGTGCCTTCGATGCCAACATCGAGCGCCTGGAATACCAGAGCCAATACACCGCGTTGTACCCGATCAAGGTGAACCAGCAGGAGGCGGTGATCGAGAACATCATCGCAACCCAGAACGTGTCCATTGGCCTCGAAGCCGGCTCCAAGCCCGAGCTGCTGGCCGTGCTGGCCCTGGCGCCGAAGGGCGGCACCATCGTCTGCAACGGTTACAAGGACCGTGAGTTCATCCGCCTGGCGCTGATGGGCCAGAAGCTCGGCCACAACGTGTTTATCGTGATCGAGAAAGAATCCGAAGTTGAGCTGGTGATCGAAGAGGCTGCCAGCCTCAAGGTCAAGCCGCAGGTCGGCCTGCGCGTGCGCTTGTCGTCCCTGGCGTCGAGCAAGTGGGCGGACACCGGTGGCGAGAAATCCAAATTCGGCCTGTCGGCGGCGCAGCTGCTGTCCGTGGTCGAGCGCTTCCGCGCTGCCGGCCTGGACCAGGGCATCCGCCTGCTGCACTTCCACATGGGTTCGCAGATCGCCAACCTGGCCGATTACCAGCACGGGTTCAAGGAAGCCATTCGTTACTACGGCGAGCTGCGCAACCTCGGCCTGCCGGTGGACCACATCGACGTCGGCGGCGGCCTGGGCGTGGACTACGACGGTACCCACTCGCGTAACGCCAGCTCGATCAACTACGACATGGACGACTACGCCGGCGTGGTCGTGGGCATGCTCAAGGAATTCTGCGATGCGCAGAGCCTGCCGCACCCGCACATCTTCTCCGAAAGCGGCCGCTCCCTGACCGCCCACCACGCCATGCTGGTGGTGCAGGTCACTGACGTCGAGAAGCACAACGACGACGTGCCGGAGATCGAAAACAAGGAAAGCCTGCCGGAAACCGTGCAGTGGCTGGTGGACCTGCTGGGCCCGACCGACATCGAGATGGTCACCGAGACCTACTGGCGTGCCACCCACTACATGAGCGACGTGGCCACCCAGTACGCCGATGGCAAGCTGACCCTGGCGGAAAAAGCCCTGGCCGAGCAGTGCTACTTCGCCGTCTGCCGCCGCCTGCACAACTCGTTGAAAGCCCGCCAGCGCTCGCACCGCCAGGTGCTGGACGAACTCAACGACAAGCTGGCCGACAAGTACATCTGCAACTTCTCGGTGTTCCAGAGCCTGCCGGACACTTGGGCCATCGGCCAGGTACTGCCGATCCTGCCGCTGCACCGTCTCGACGAAGAGCCGCTGCGCCGCGCGGTCCTGCAGGATTTGACCTGCGACTCCGACGGCAAGATCAAGCAGTACGTCGACGAGCAGAGCATCGAGACCAGCCTGCCGGTGCACGCCTTGAACGAAGGCGAGGACTACCTGCTGGGTATCTTCCTGGTGGGGGCCTACCAGGAAATCCTCGGCGACATGCACAACCTGTTCGGTGACACCGACTCGGTGAACATCTACCAGCGCGAGGATGGTTCGGTGTACAGCGCCGGTATCGAGACCCATGACACCATCGAAGACATGCTGCGCTACGTGCACTTGTCGCCGGAGGAGTTGATGACTCACTACCGTGACAAGTGCGCCAGCGCGAAGATCAGCGCCAATGAGCGTACGCAGTTCCTGGACGCGCTGCGCCTGGGCCTGACGCGGTCTTCGTACCTGTCTTCGTAACTGAAGTGACCCGGCTCAAATGTAGGAGCCGGGCTTGCCCGCGATGGCGGTGTGTCAATGTGCAATGTGGGGTCTGACACTCCGCTATCGCAGGCAAGCCAGCTCCCACATTTGGATCTTCATCAGGTAGTACCTTCTATGTGAGGTCTGGAAGATGTCGAGCAAATGGCTGCAAGCCTTCACCCTGGCATTCGCTGCCTTCCTCGCAGCCTGCTCGCCCATCAAGGTGCTCAACGCACTTACGCCCTCCAGCACCTTCAGCAAAACTTCCTCCGTCGCCTACGGCGATGATCCCCGCCAGAAACTCGATATCTACCGCCCGGCCAATGCTTCGCCGAACGCCCCCGTGGTGGTGTTTTTCTATGGCGGCAGCTGGAACAGTGGCTCCAAGGATGATTACGGTTTTGTCGGCGAAGCCCTGGCCTCGCGCGGCATTGTGGTGGTGATCGCCGATTATCGGCTTTACCCACAAGTGCGTTACCCACTGTTTCTTCAGGACGGTGCCCAAGCGGTCGCCTGGACGTATCAGCACAGTGCCGAATACGGCGGCGATCCCCACAAGCTGTATGTGATGGGCCACAGTTCCGGCGCCTACAACGCCGCGATGCTGGCGCTGGATGCGCGCTGGCTCAACGAAGTGAACCTGTCGCCGTCGATGCTCAAGGGCTGGATCGGTCTGGCCGGGCCGTATGACTTTTTGCCGATTGAAAACCCTGACGTGAAGCCGGTGTTTTTCTTCCCCCGCTCACCCCCGGACTCCCAGCCGATCAACCATGTCAGTGCCGGCGCGCCGCCGAGCCTGTTGATCGCCTCTTCGTCCGACACACTGGTCAACCCCACGCGCAACACCGGCGGGCTGGCCAACGCGTTACGGGCGGCCGGTGTGCCGGTGGAGGAGTTCTACTTCGGCAAGACCAACCACCAGACGCTGGTGGCGGCCATCTCCAAACCGTTGCGCTGGCTGGCACCGTTGCTGGACCGGGTCGTGGATTTCATCCAAGCCACTGATTCTGCCGATTCAGGCGCCAGGCAATCGCCCACAAAGTGAGGCTGCGCAATGCCATGAACAGCAGGAAACTTATCCACAGGCCGTGGTTGCCGTAGCCCTGCAACAGCCACGCGAACGGCAGCAGGATCAGCACGGTCAGCAGCATCCCATTGCGCATTTCGCGCGCACGCGTGGCGCCGATGAAAAGGCCGTCCAGCAGGTAACTCCACACCGCAATCAATGGCAGCACCGCCAGGTATGGCAGGTAGATGTCAGCCGTTTCGCGCACGCTGGGGATGTCGGTCTGCATCGCGATAAACAGGTGCCCGGCGAACGTGAACAGCAGGGCGAAGCCGACGCTGGCGATCAGCGACCAACCGCAGGCGACCACCAATGAACGGCGCAGGGCCTGGCGATCATGCGCGCCGATGGCGTGGCCGCACAGCGCTTCGACTGCGTGGGCCAGGCCGTCGAGGGCATGCGCGGTCAGCAGCAGGCCGTTGAGCAGCAGTGCGTTGGCGGCCACGGTGGCGTCACCCAGGCGTGCACCTTGCACAGTGATCATGAAAAACACCGATTGCAGCGCCAGGCTGCGGATAAAAATATCGCGGTTGACCGCCAGCAGCGGCCGCCAGCTTTGCCACACCTTTAGCGCAGCCCAGGCGATGTGCCCTGGGTAGGCGCGCAGGGCTTTTTGCGTCAGGACCAGGCCGAGCAGGGCGCCGGTCCATTCTGCAATGACCGAGGCGCGCGCGGAGCCGACCACGCCCCAATCCAGGCCAAGTACGAACCACAGGTTCAAGGCGATATTCACCAGGTTGGTGGTCAGCAGGATCGCCAGCGGCGCGCGGGCGTTTTGCGTGCCGAGGAACCAGCCGACCAGCGCGTAACTGGCCAGCGCGGCGGGCAGGCCAAACAGGCGGGTGTGGAAGAAATCGCGAGTCAGTTGGTTGAGTTCGGGCGACGGTTGCATCCACTCCAGCGCCAGATGGCTCAGGGGGATGCCGACGGTTCCCAGCAGCATCGCCAACCCCAGTGCCAGCAGCAAACCCTGCAGCAGGATTTGCCGCAGCGCCGCTCCATCATTACGCCCGGCGGCCTGGGCGGCGAATCCGGTGGAACCCATGCGCAGGAAACCCATGGCCCAGGCCAGAAAGGTGTAGAGGCTGGCACCGACAGCCACCGCGCCGAGTTGGTGGGCGTGCGGCAGGTGGCCGATCACCATGCTGTCGACCAGTGCCACCAGCGGCACCGAAATGTTCGACAGGATCATCGGCGCGGCCAGGGCCCAGACGCGGCGGTGAGTGGGGCGGTGGCGCCAGTCGGTGAGCAGGGAATTCATGGAGGCTCCTACGGGGGAGCGGCATTGTAACTGTCCGCAGAACGAATGTCGGCGCCGGCAAGCCGGCTCCTACAGGGGGTTGGTGTTGGTTGTGGGATTTGGCTGGGCTTGAGCCGTTCAAGAACCAAACTGCCCTCCGTCGGTCAATGTGACCAGCGCCACATCGGCTTGGCTGGCGCTGATATATAGTTCACCCCTCGGATCCCTCTCACTACGAGTGCCCCATGCTTAACAAAGGACTGTTCCTGGCCTGTGCGCTGGCCCTGCTGAGCGCTTGCGACTCTTCCGATAAACCGGCAGCCCCGGCCGCTCCAGCAGCGGCGACGACTACCGCACCGAAGCCGGCCAAGGCGGCGGTGGATGTGGCGGCATTGAAGCAGCGCTATGCCGGGCGTGAGTTGAGTGTGGTGGACGTCTCCGAGGTGCAGCTGGATGGCGCCAGCACCCTGTCGGTGAGCTTTTCGATTCCACTGGATCCCGAACAGAAATTCGCCGACAAACTGCATCTGGTCGATGCCAAGTCCGGCAAGGTCGATGGTGCCTGGGAACTCTCCGATAACCTGATGGAGCTGCGCCTGCGCCACCTGGAGCCGCAACGCAAACTGGTGCTCACGGTCGATGCCGGGGTGAAGGCGGTCAACGACAACACACTTGCCGCCGAATACAGCGCGCGCCTGGAAACCCGTGATCTGCAAGCCACCGTCGGCTTCGCCAGCCGTGGCACCTTGCTGCCGACGCGCCTGGCCGAAGGCTTGCCGGTGATCGCGCTGAACGTCGACAAGATCGACGTCGAATTCTTCCGGATCAAGCCTGAATCGCTGCCGTCGTTTCTCGCGCAGTGGGGCCGCAACTCCAGCCTGCAAGGGTATGAATCGCGCGAACTGCTACCTATGGCCGACCTGGTCTACGGCGGGCGTTTCGACCTGAACCCTGCGCGCAATACCCGCGAAACCCTGTTGTTGCCGATCGCCGGCCTCAAGCCATTGCAGCAGCCGGGCGTTTACCTGGCGGTGATGCGCGCCTCGGGCACCTACAACTATTCGCAGCCGGCCACGTTGTTCACCTTGAGTGATATCGGCCTGTCGGTGCACCGCTATGCCAACCGCCTGGATGTGTTCACCCAGGCGCTCGAAGGCGGCAAGGCCCTGGACGGCGTCGACCTCGAAGTGCTGGATGCCAATGGCCGGGTGCTGGGCCAGGGCAAGACCGAGAAGGGGGGTCACGCCGAGTTGCCACTGCCGAAAAAAGCCCAGGTGCTGCTCGCCAAGCAAGGCGAACAGACCAGCCTGCTGCGCCTCGACAGCGCCGCGCTGGATCTGGCCGAGTTCGACATCGGCGGCCAGCCGTCCCACCCGTTGCAGTTCTTTGTGTTCGGCCCGCGCGATTTGTATCGCCCTGGCGAAACCGTGCTGCTCAACGCCCTGCTGCGCGACAAGGATGGCAACGCGGTCAAGCCGCAGCCGGTGAGCGTCGAAGTGCGTCGCCCGGATGAGCAGGTGAGCCGCAAGTTCGTGTGGGATGCCGATGCGTCCGGCCTGTATCAATATCAACTGCAACTGGCGGGCGAAGCGCCGACCGGGCGCTGGCAATTGGTATTCGACCTGGGTGACGGCAAGCCGCAGTTGTATGAGTTCCTTGTCGAAGACTTCCTGCCCGAGCGCCTGGCCCTGGAACTCAAGGGCAGCGACACGGCCCTGAGCCCGGCGGATAACCCGGTCATTCACGTCAATGGTCGCTACCTCTACGGCGCGCCGGCCTCGGGCAACCGGGTCAGCGGCCAGGTCTATGTGCGCCCGCTGCGTGAAGCGGTCAAGGCACTGCCGGGCTACCAGTTCGGTTCAGTCACCGAAGAGGAGCTGAGCCAGGATTTCGAGTTGGACGAAAGCGTCCTCGACGCCAAAGGCCAGGAAGACCTCACCCTTGAGAGCAAATGGGCCGACGCCAAGTCGCCGCTGCAATTGATCGTGCAAGCCAGCCTGCAAGAGTCGGGCGGGCGCCCGATCACTCGGCGCCTGGTGCAGCCGATCTGGCCGGCCGAACAGCTGCCGGGCCTGCGCGGGTTGTTTGACGGCAAGGAAACCAACGGCGACGGCCCGGCGGAATTCGAAGTGCTGGTGGCCAATCAGGACGGGCAGAAACTCGCCGCGCAAAACCTCAAGGTGCGCCTGGTGCGCGAGCGTCGTGACTACTACTGGAACTACTCCGACAGCGATGGCTGGAGCTATCACTACAACGAAAAATTCCTCAACCTCGACGAACAGACCCTGAATATCAAGGCCGGCGACACCGCCAAGGTCAGCTTCCAGGTGGAGTGGGGCCCATATCGCGTGGAGGTCGAAGACCCGCAGACCGGCCTGGTCAGCAGCCTGCGTTTCTGGGCCGGTTACCAGGCCCAGGACAATACCGAGGGCGGCGCCGTACGGCCCGACCAGGTCAAGCTGGCGTTGGACAAACCTGCGTATGGCGACGGCGATACCGCCAACGTCACGGTCACGCCGCCGGCTGCCGGCAAAGGCTACCTGCTGGTGGAGTCCGCCGAAGGGCCGCTGTGGTGGCAGGAAATCGACGTGCCGGCCGAAGGCAAAAGCTTCGCAGTGAAGCTCGACCCGAAATGGTCACGCCATGATCTGTATGTGAGCGCGCTGGTGATTCGCCCCGGCGAGCGCAAAGCCAATATCACCCCTAAACGCGCGGTGGGCCTGCTGCACCTGCCGCTGGACCGCACCCAGCGCAAACTCGGCGTGACCCTGAGCGCGCCGGAAAAAATGCGTCCCAAACAACCGCTGACGGTAAAGATTGCCGCGAAGAATGCGGACGGCAGCGTGCCCAAGCAGGTGCACGTGCTGGTGGCCGCGGTGGACGTGGGCATCCTCAATATCACCGAATACCCGACACCGGACCCGTACTCCAGCCTGTTCGGTCGCAAGGCCTATGGTGTCGACCAGTTCGACATCTACGGCCAGTTGATCGAAGCCGGACAGGGCCGCCTGGCCAGCCTGGCCTTCGGTGGTGACGCGGCGCTGGCCAAGGGCGGCAAGCGTCCGGATACCAGCGTCACTATCGTTGCGCTGCAAAGCGCACCGGTGACCCTGAATGAGCAAGGCGAGGGCGAAGTCAGCGTCAATATCCCCGACTTCAACGGCGAGTTGCGCCTGATGGCCCAGGCCTGGAGCGATGACCGCTACGGCATGGCCGAGGGCAAGACGGTGATTGCCGCACCGCTGATTGCCGAACTGTCGGCTCCGCGCTTTCTCGCCGGAGGTGACCAGACCACGCTGGCGCTGGACCTGTCCAACCTGTCGGGCAAAGCGCAGAAGCTGGATGTACAACTGACTGCCGAAGGGCAATTGGAGCTGGTCAACAGCGGCGCGCAATCCGTCGAGCTCAAGCAGGGCCAGCGCACCACGCTGCGCATCCCGGTCAAAGCCTGGGGTGGCCTGGGCCAGGGCAAGGTCAAGGTCACCGTGAATGGCCTGGACCTGCCCGGCGAAAACCTGCCGCCGTTCAGCCGCGAATGGACCCTGGGCGTGCGCCCGGCGTATCCGGCACTGCTCAAGCATTATCGCGCGGTGCTCAAAAGCGAGCCGTGGAGCCTGCCCGCTGGCACGCTGGAGCAGTTCGATGCGTCGGGACGCGAGGCGTTGCTGAGTCTGTCGAGCCGACCGCCGTTGAACCTGGGCGCGCAGATCAGTGCGCTCAAGGCCTACCCCTATGGATGCCTGGAGCAAACCGCGAGTGGCTTGTACCCCTCGCTCTACGCCGACGACGCCTTGCTCAAGCGCCTGGGGGTGAAAGGCGAGCCGGATGCCGCGCGCAAACGCAAGATCGAGCTGGGCATCGAGCGCCTGCTGGGCATGCAGCGCTACAACGGCAGCTTTGGGCTGTGGGGCGCCGATGGTGAGGAAGAGTATTGGCTGACCGCGTATGTCACCGACTTCCTGCTGCGCGCCCGTGACCAGGGCTTTGCGGTTCCGCCCGAGGCCTTGAAGAAGGCCAGCGAACGCCTGCTGCGGTATGTGCAGGAGCGTAACCTGATCGAAGTCGATTACAGCGACAACGCCGACCACACGCGTTTCGCCGTGCAGGCCTATGCCGGCATGGTCTTGGCGCGCAGTCAGCAGGCACCCTTGGGCGCGCTGCGGAGTATTTTCGAACGACGCAGCGAAGCACGTTCGGGGCTGCCGCTGGTGCAGCTGTCCATCGCCCTGCAGAAGATGGGCGATCAGCCGCGCGCCGACCAGGCGCTGCAGGCGGGGCTGGCAACCCAGCGCAGTGCCAATGAGTGGCTGGCCGATTACGGCAGCCCGCTGCGCGACCAGGCGATGATCCTGGCCTTGCTGGAAGAGAATGACCTGGCCAAGGGCAAGCGTGAAGAGCGCCTGTTCACACTGTCGGATCAGTTGGCGGCCAGCCCTTACCTGTCGACCCAGGAGCGTAATTCGCTGTTCCTGGCCGGGCGTCTTGGGTTCGCGCAGCCCGAGGCGAACTGGCAGGTATCGCTTACCGGCAGTGGCGGTGTGCAGGCGTTGAATAACCAGCAGTCGACCCTGGCGCTGGACGGCAAGCAGCTGTCCAGCGACCTGACCTTGAGCAATCAGGGTGACACGCCGGTTTACCAGCAACTGACGCTGTCGGGTTATCCACAAGTGCCACCGGCAGCCGGTGGCGACAACCTGAGCATCCGCCGCGAATACCTCGGCATGAATGGTCAGCCGCTGAACCTGCGTACGCTGAACAGCGGTGACCTGGTGCTGGTGCACCTGGCGGTGAGCGCCAAGCAACGGGTGCCGGACGCGTTGGTGGTGGACTTGCTGCCCGCGGGCCTGGAGCTGGAAAACCAGAACCTGGCGCAAAGCGCGGCGAGCCTGGAAAACGCCAGCAGCCAGGTCAAGGAGTGGCGTGAGTCGATGCAGAATGCATCGCTCAAGCACCAGGAATTCAGGGATGACCGCTATGTGGCGGCGATGAACCTCGACGGGTATGGCACCACGCACCTGCTGTACCTGGCACGGGCAGTGACGCCGGGGACTTACCGGGTGCCGCCGCCGCAGGTGGAGTCGATGTACCGGCCGAACTGGCAGGCGGTGGGGGAGACGCCGGCGGATCTGGTGATCAAGGGGCGTTGAAGGTCTCGACCTGAAATGCACACTCAATGTGGGAGCGGGCTTGCTCGCGAAGGCGTAGGGTCAGTCAGCGTATTGGGGACTGACCCAGCGTCTTCGCGAGCAAGCC
>NZ_JASCPP010000031.1:0-58480 GCF_029959745.1 Pseudomonas sp. PS01298
CGCGAAAGCGGTCTGTCAGTGACACATGTGCTAACTGACCCTACGCTTTCGCGAGCAAGCCCGCTCCCACAGGGGGATGCATTTAGCAGTTGGATCGCGATCGCACGCATAAAAAAGCCCCGCTCAATTCGATTGAGCGGGGCTTTTTTGTTTTTGGCTTAAGGACGCTTGCGGTTACTGATCAGCGTGCCCATGCCGGTATCGGTGAAGATTTCCAGCAATACCGCGTTCGGAACCCGGCCATCGATGATCAACGAGCTGCCCACGCCGCCTTGCACCGCTTCCAGTGCGCAGCGGATCTTCGGCAGCATGCCGCCGTAGATGGTGCCGTCAGCGATCAGGTCGTCGACCTGTTGGGTGGTCAGGCCGGTCAATACCTTGCCTTCCTTATCCAGCAGGCCGGCGATGTTGGTCAGCAGCATCAGCTTTTCAGCCTTGAGTGCCTCTGCCACTTTACCGGCTACCAGGTCGGCGTTGATGTTGTAGGACTCGCCATTGGCGCCCACACCGATCGGTGCGATCACCGGAATGAAGTCACCCTTGACCAGCAGGTTCAGCAGGTCGGTGTTGATGCCGATCACTTCGCCCACTTGGCCGATGTCGATGATTTCCGGCTGGGTCATTTCCGGCGTCTGGCGGGTCACCGTCAGTTTTTTCGCGCGGATCAGCTCCGCGTCCTTGCCGGTCAGGCCGATGGCGCTGCCGCCGTGGCGGTTGATCAGGTTGACGATGTCCTTGTTGACCTGGCCACCGAGGACCATCTCCACCACGTCCATGGTCTGCGCGTCAGTGACACGCATGCCATCGATGAAGTGACTCTCGATCGACAAGCGCTTGAGCAGGTCGCCGATTTGCGGGCCGCCGCCGTGGACCACTACCGGGTTGATCCCCACGGCTTTCATCAACACGATGTCGCGGGCAAAGCCGGTTTTCAGCTCGTCGCTTTCCATGGCATTGCCGCCGTACTTGATCACCAGCGTCTTGCCGACATAGCGTCGGATGTAAGGCAACGCTTCGGACAGGACCTTGGCAGTATTGGCAGCGGCTTCGCGTTCGAGGGTCATTCAGGGCTCCGGTAAAAAATCAGAACGGTAATTGGAGATCAGGGGCAACACGTTTCAACTGGGCGTGGAACACGTCCTTGATGCGCTGCAACTCAGCCTCGGTATCCGCCTCGAAGCGCAACACCAGCACCGGTGTGGTGTTGGATGCGCGCACCAGGCCCCAGCCTTTGGCGTAATCGACTCGCACACCATCAATGGTGGTCAGGTTGGCGCCTTCACCCCATTGCGCATCGTGCAGTGCGTCAATGATGCTGAATTTGCTCTCCTCGGTCACATGGATATTGATCTCTGGCGTAGAAATATCGTTCGGGAAGGTCTCAAACAGCCCTTGCGCGGTGGATTTTTCCTTGCTGAGGATCTCCAGCAGGCGCGCAGCACTGTAAATGCCGTCGTCAAAGCCGAACCAGCGTTCCTTGAAGAATACGTGACCGCTCATTTCGCCGGCCAACAGGGCGCCGGTTTCCTTCATTTTCTTTTTGATCAACGAATGACCGGTCTTCCACATTAGCGGGCGGCCGCCATATTCCTTGATCAGCGGGGTGAGACGGCGTGTGCACTTGACGTCGAAAATGATCTCGGCGTTGGGATTGCGTGCCACCACGTCACGGGCGAAGAGCATCAGCAGGCGGTCCGGGAACACGATCTCGCCGGTTTCGGTCACCACGCCCACGCGGTCGCCGTCGCCGTCGAAGGCCAGGCCGACGTCGGCGCCGGTTTCCTTGACCTTGGCGATCAGGTCGACCAGGTTCTCAGGCTTGCCAGGATCCGGATGGTGGTTGGGGAAGTGGCCGTCGACATCGCAGAACAGCGGGATCACTTCGCAGTTCAGGGCTTCGAGCAGTTGCGGGGCGATCACGCCGGCTGCGCCGTTGCCGCAGTCCACCACGACTTTCAGGCGGCGTGCGAGTTTGACGTCACGGGTGATTTCATCGGAGTAGCGCTGGAGGATGTCGACCCGGGTGATGCTGCCTTTGCCGCTGGTCAGGTCGTTGGTCTTCAGGCGCTGATGCAGGGCCTGGATCTGTTCGTTGGCGAGGGTGTCGCCCGCGATGACGATTTTGAAACCGTTGTAGTCGGACGGGTTATGGCTGCCGGTCAGCATCACGCCGGACTTGCCGGCCAGCACGTTGGCGGCGTAGTACAGCGCAGGCGTGGGCACCAGGCCGACGTCGCTGACATGGCAGCCGCTGTCGGCCAGGCCCTGGATCAGTTGCTCCACCAGCTCCGGGCCGGACAGGCGACCGTCACGGCCGACCGAAACATTGGGCTCACCCTGGGCCAGGCTCTGGGAGCCGATGGCGCGGCCGATCCAGTAGGCGGTTTCGGCGGTCAGGGTCTTGGGCACTACGCCACGGATGTCATAGGCGCGAAAGATGCTGTCGGGGAATGTCGGGGCTACTCGGGCTGCGGTACTCATCGCGGGGGGAAACTCCATCTGAAGGGGGCAAGGCTGGCCTTAAAGTGGCGGACCGGCAGGCTCAAACTGAAGGGTATGACGGTGTTTTCGGCAGAGAGTTCGTGGTGCAAAAATGCCATCGGCGCTTGCGATCCGACTGTTCTATGCCGTAATGCATTGATTTCAAAGGGGAAATCTTGATGATTAAGTCCGCGCATTCTTCGTCCTGAAAAGCCTTGCGGTGGGCGTCGAGCCGGGCAGTGACGCCCGGCCAGAATCAGCTTAGTCAGTGACTGCCGGAATGCCCAAACCCCCCTGCGCCACGTTGTGTTTCATCGAATTGCTCAACCAGTTCGAAATGCGCCTGCACCACGGGCACCAGCACCAGTTGGGCAATGCGCTCGCCGACCGCGATGTTGAACGCGGTCTGGCCACGGTTCCAGCACGACACCATCAGCTCGCCCTGGTAGTCGGAGTCGATCAGGCCCACCAGGTTACCCAGCACGATCCCGTGTTTGTGGCCCAGGCCGGAGCGCGGGAGGATCAGCGCCGCCAGGCCTGGGTCGCCGACGTAGATCGACAGGCCGGTAGGAATCAGGATGGTCTGGCCCGGCTCGAGGACGGTGTCTTCCTTGAGCATGGCGCGCAGGTCCAGGCCGGCGGAGCCCGGGGTGGCGTAGGCCGGCAGTGGGAAGTCGGTGCCGATGCGTGGGTCGAGGATCTTGGCTTGCAAAGCGTGCATGGAAATTAAACCTGGTTCAGCCGTTGGGCGATAAAAGAGATCAGTTGGCGGGCAATCTTGCCCTTGCTGGTCTGGGCGAAAACGGTGGCGTGCAACTCGCGGTCGATCACGCTGATGGCATTTTCCTCGCTGTTGAAGCCGATGCTCGGGTTGGCGACATCATTGGCAACGATCAGGTCGAGGTTCTTGTCTTTCAGTTTGCGTGCGGCGTAGTCCAGCAGGTGCTCGGTCTCGGCGGCAAAGCCGACGCTGAACGGACGGTCCGCACGCGTGGCGATGGTGGCCAGGATGTCCGGGTTACGCACCATTTGCAGGAGCAGGCCGTCACCGCTCGTAGGGTCTTTCTTGAGCTTTTGCGGGGCGACGACTTCCGGGCGGTAGTCTGCAACCGCAGCGGACGCGATAAACAAATCACAGGGAATAGCCGCCTCGCAGGCCGCCAGCATGTCCCGCGCGCTGACTACGTCGATTCGCGTGACGCGATCGGGGGTCGGCAAATGCACCGGACCGGTGATCAGGGTGACGCGTGCGCCTGCCTCGACCGCGGCTTCGGCCAGTGCGAAGCCCATTTTTCCTGAGCTATGGTTGGTGATGTAGCGCACCGGGTCGATGTTTTCCTGGGTCGGGCCGGCGGTGATCAGCACGTGCTTGCCGGTCAGGGCCAGGTGCTGGAAGCACTCGGCGGCGCACAGCGCCAGGTCAGTGGCTTCGAGCATGCGGCCCATGCCAACGTCGCCGCAGGCCTGGCTGCCGGAGGCCGGGCCGAACACCTTGAGGCCACGGCTTTGCAGGAGTTGAGTATTGGCTTGGGTGGCCGGGTCGCGCCACATGGCCTGGTTCATGGCCGGGGCGATGGCGACGGTGGCGTCGGTGGCCAGTACCAGGGTGGTCAGCAGGTCATCGGCGATGCCCTGGGCCAGGCGGGCGATCAGGTCGGCAGTGGCCGGGGCGATCAGTACCAGGTCGGCCCATTTGGCCAGCTCGATATGGCCCATGGCAGCTTCGGCCGCCGGGTCCAGCAGGTCCAGGTGAACCGGGTGCCCGGACAAGGCCTGCATGGTCAGCGGGGTGATGAACTCACTGCCGCCGCGGGTCATGACCACGCGCACTTCGGCGCCCTGGTCCAGGAGCCGGCGGACCAGCTCTGCGCTCTTGTAGGCGGCAATGCCGCCGCCGACGCCGAGAACGATGCGTTTCCGATACAGACGCTGCATTGGTTTGCCTTTCCAGTTCAGTGATGCCAGTTCAGTGACGCGTGCGATGCCCCCTCCCCAGGTGAAATCGCATGCAAAAAAGAGGGCCTACGATAACACAGCGCCTGCCGTGCAACAGCGGCGTACATGTGGCGCACAGGGAGAGGGAGGTGAGATGAGTATTCGCGATTGGCCATTGGCAGAACGGCCGCGGGAGAAACTTCTGGAGTGGGGGGCGGCGAGTCTGTCCGACGCCGAGTTGCTGGCAATCTTCCTGCGGACCGGGGTTTCCGGCAGGAGTGCAGTGGACCTGGCGCGCCATCTGTTGGCGCAATTTGGCGGCCTGCGCCCGCTGCTTGAAGCCAGCCAGACACTGTTCAGCCAGCATCTGGGCCTGGGCCCGGCGAAGTTTGCGCAATTGCAGGCCGTGCTGGAAATGTCCCGACGGCATCTGGCCGAGCGGCTGCGCAGCGACTCGGTGCTGGAAAATCCGGTGGCGGTGCGCGATTACCTCAAGGCCCTGTTGCGTCATGAACCCCACGAGATCTTCGGCTGCCTGTTCCTGGATTCAAAGCACCGGGTGCTGGGTTTCGAGGCGCTGTCCCAGGGCACTATCGACGCCGCGACCGTTTATCCCCGGCAGGTGGTGAAGCGCGCCCTGGCGTACAACGCTGCGGCCTTGATCTTGTGCCACAACCATCCGTCGGGGAGCGTGGAACCCAGCGCGGCTGATCGAAAATTGACCAAGCTGCTGCAAAAAGCCCTGGAAGTGGTGGATGTGCGGGTGCTGGATCACATCATCGTGGGCGATGGTGACCCACTGTCGATGGCCGAATATGGATGGATGTAAGTGCTTTCAGCAGGAGCCGGCGTGCTGGCGATGACATCCGCAAAATCACCAGGGATTTAACGGACGCCATCGTCGGCAACTCGGCTTCTACAAGAGGATGGTCAAGGTTTCACGCTGACCTTGGAGAAATCCTGGCGCCCGAACGGGCTCACCTGGTATCCCTCGACGTTCTTGCGCGCCAGGGCAAACGCCGTGGGGTGTGCCAGTGGTAGCCACAGTGCCTGCTGCTGGATCTGCGCCTGGGCCTGCTGATACAGCTTGCTGCGCACGCCTTGCTCGTTGGTGGTCTTGCCGGCGCTGATCAGCTTGTCCAGCGCCGGGTCGCAGTAACGGGCGAAGTTGGTGCCGGATTTTACCGCCGCGCACGAGAACTGCGGAGTCAGGAAGTTATCCGGGTCGCCGTTGTCGCCGGCCCAGCCCATGAACAGCAGGTCGTGCTCGCCGGCCTTGGCGCGGCGAATCAGTTCGCCCCATTCGATCACGCGAATCTCGGCCTGGATGCCGACCTTGGCCAGGTCAGCCTGCAGCAATTGCGCGCCGAGGTTAGGGTTGGGGTTCAGCAGGCTGCCGGTGGGGCGTGTCCAGATCGTGGTCTTGAAGCCGTCCTTGAGGCCGGCGCGGTCCAGCAGTGCCTTGGCCTTGGCGAGGTCCTGTGGATAACCCGGCAGGTCCTTGGCGTAGCTCCAGGTGTTGGGCGGGTAGGGGCCGTTGGCGGCTTCGGCGGTGCCTTCAAACACGGCCTTGAGGTAGCTGGCCTTGTCGAAGGCGAGGTTGATCGCCTGGCGCACTTCGGGCTTGTCCAGCGGTGGGTGCTGGCTGTTGATGGCGACGAAGGCGGTCATGAACGCGGCAGTCTTTTCCACCTTGAGTGCGGGATCCTTCTCGGCCTCGCCGACATCCAGGGGCTTGGGCGACAGGGCGATCTGGCATTCATCGCGGTGCAATTTCTGCAGGCGCACGTTGGCGTCCGGGGTAATGGCGAAGATCAAGTTATCCACAGCCGGTTTGCCGGCGAAGTAGTCCGGGTTGGCCTTGTAGCGCACCACGGCGTCTTTCTGGAAACGGCTGAAGATAAACGGGCCGGTACCGATTGGCTGGCTGTTGAGTTTTTCCGGGGTGCCGGCCTTGAGCAGTTTGTCGGCGTATTCGGCCGGGTAGATAGAGGCAAAGCCCATGCTCAGGGCGGCGAGGAAGGTGGAGTCGGCGTGGTCCAGGGTAAAGCGCACGGTCAGCGGGTCGAGGGCGTCGATCTTCTTGACCAGGGTGGGCAATTGCAGGGACTGTGCATGCGGGAAACCGCTCTGAGCGATCTGGTGCCATGGGTTGGCCGGGTCGAGCATGCGTTCGAAGCTGAAACGCACGTCTTCGGCGGTCAGTGTGCGGCTTGGGGTGAAGTAGTCGGTGCGATGGAATTTCACCTCCGGGTGCAGCTTGAACGTGTAGGTCAGGCCGTCTGGCGAGACTTCCCAGCTGTCCGCCAGGCTGGGCACCAGTTTGCCGCTGGCGGCGTCGTAGTCCACCAGGCGGTTCATCAGCACGTCGGCCGAGGCGTTGGTGGTGGTCAACGAGTTGTATTGCACCACATCGAACCCTTCGGGGCTGGCCTCGGTGCAGACGCTCAGGTTGCTGGCGGCAGATGCCAGCGGCGCGATAAATAGAGGGGCTAGCAATAGCGGTAGGGCAGCGAGGCGCATGTTCGGTTTCCTTTGCAGATCGAAGGCCCATCTGCGAGTGCAGTCTGGAAAAGTCCTACCGTAGTGGTCTGCCGGATAAATGACTAGCCCATTTTTGCCTGTGCTTTTGCCTCAAATGCTGTTTTGATGGCGCCTCAGCGCGTTTCGTCGTGCGCTTTGCCGCGCGCAATGCCGCTGTAAATCATTCTGTGCGACGAGCGGTCGGCTGTTCCAGCGGCCCCTCCTGGCAACGGTTCGGGCGTCTGTCGCCGAGATTTACGCCGGGAAAAACACACGGGCTGTTGTTGCACTGGGGTCTTTCTGGTATAAAGCAGCGCTCTTTTCTAGGGGCCCGGTTCCTTCGCTTGTAGGTGTAGCCGGTAAGACCCTAAAGAAACGCGGCGCCTGGCGCCAAATGACTGAGAGATTAAGCGGCCAACCCATGCCGGGTTGGGCATGTGGTTTTAGAGGGCTGAGGCATGTCGAGAGTCTGTCAAGTTACCGGTAAGGGTCCGGTGACTGGGAATAACATTTCCCACGCAAATAACAAAACCCGTCGTCGTTTCCTGCCGAACCTGCAGCATCACCGCTTCTGGGTTGAAGAAGAGAAACGTTTTGTACGCCTGCGCGTATCCGCCAAAGGCATGCGCATCATCGACAAGCGTGGCATTACTGTCGTGCTGGCCGAAATCCGCGCCGCTGGCAAGATCTAAGGAGCTCTATCATGCGTGAATTGATTCGAATGATCTCTAGCGCCGGTACTGGTCACTTCTACACTACCGACAAGAACAAGCGTACTACCCCGGACAAGCTCGAAAAGAAAATGTTCGACCCGCGCGTTCGCAAGCACGTGATCTACAAAGAAGGCAAAATCAAGTAATTGATTTTCCTCCTTGTGAAAAAGCCCGTATCTCACGATACGGGCTTTTTTTTGCCTCGGATTTGCCGGATCAGGCTTTCTGCTCGAACACCACGTAGATCTTGCGGCACGGCTCCAGCACTTCCCAAGTGCCGCTGAAGCCGGCGGGGATCACGAATCGGTCGCCGGCGCGCAAGGTCTTGGCGTTGCCCTCGGCATCACGCAGCACGGAAACACCCTGCACGATCTCGCAGTACTCGTGCTCGGTGTAGTTGACCTTCCATTGCCCGACTTCACCTTCCCAGACCCCGGCACTCATCTGGCCGCACGGGCTGTTGTAGTGGTTGTAGATCGTTTGTTCGGGGTCGCCCTTGAGGATTTTTTCCGCGGCGGGGCGGTAGCGGTCTGGGGCGGTATTGGCCTGGCTGAAGTCGACGATGTCCTGGATGCTCATGTGCGTGTCCCGTCTGGCCTGCGGTTGGAGAGCCCAAAGTCTATGTTTATTAAAATGAACATCGCAAGGGCGTTTACCGGCGTTATGTCAAATATATTGAAACATCCCCAGCCGCTGGTTTAGGGTGGTAGCCGCCTTGAGCCGAACAGCAGGCTGGCCGGGCAAGAATTCTTTGAGGCTGCCGGGGGACATCACCTGGCCCTTGTATTCAATAAGAGGAGGACACTCGCATGACCACCCTGACCCGTGCCGACTGGGAACAACGCGCCAAGGATCTGAAGATCGAAGGTCGCGCCTACATCAACGGCGAATACACCGCCGCCGCTTCCGGCGACACCTTCGAATGCATCAGCCCGGTCGATGGCCGCCTGCTGGCCACCGTTGCCAGCTGTGACGTCGCCGACGCCCAGCGTGCGGTGGAAAATGCCCGCGCCACTTTCAATTCCGGTGTGTGGTCGCGCCTTGCGCCGGCCAAGCGCAAAGCCGCGATGATCCGTTTCGCCGCGCTGCTCAAGGACAATGCCGAAGAGCTGGCGCTGCTCGAAACCCTCGACATGGGCAAGCCCATCAGTGACTCCCTCGGCATCGACGTGCCCGGCGCTGCCAACGCGCTGAGCTGGAGCGGCGAGGCGATCGACAAGATCTACGACGAAGTCGCCGCCACCCCGCACGATCAATTGGGCCTGGTGACCCGCGAGCCAGTGGGCGTGGTCGGTGCCATCGTGCCGTGGAACTTCCCGCTGATGATGGCCTGCTGGAAACTCGGCCCTGCGCTGTCCACCGGTAACTCGGTCATCCTCAAGCCGTCCGAAAAATCCCCGCTGACCGCCATTCGCATCGCGGCCCTGGCTGTTGAAGCCGGTATCCCGAAAGGCGTTTTCAACGTGCTGCCGGGCTACGGCCATACCGTGGGCAACGCGCTGGCGCTGCACATGGACGTCGACACCCTGGTGTTCACCGGTTCCACCAAGATCGCCAAGCAGCTGTTGATCCGCTCCGGCGAGTCGAACATGAAGCGCGTGTGGCTGGAAGCCGGTGGCAAGAGCCCGAACATCGTGTTTGCCGATGCGCCGGACCTGCAGGCCGCCGCCGAATCCGCCGCCGGGGCGATCGCCTTCAACCAGGGCGAAGTCTGCACCGCGGGTTCGCGCCTGCTCGTCGAGCGCTCCATCAAGGATAAATTCCTGCCGCTGGTAATCGAGGCCCTCAAAGGCTGGAAGCCGGGCAATCCGCTGGACCCGGCGACCAACGTCGGCGCATTGGTGGACACCCAGCAGATGAACACCGTGCTCTCGTACATCGAAGCCGGCCATGCTGACGGCGCCAAGCTGGTGGCGGGCGGCAAGCGCACCCTGGAAGAAACCGGCGGCACCTACGTCGAACCGACGATTTTCGACGGTGTGACCAACGCCATGAAGATCGCCCAGGAAGAAATTTTCGGCCCGGTGCTCTCGGTGATCACCTTCGACAGCGCTGAAGAGGCGATCGCCATCGCCAACGACACCCAATACGGCCTGGCCGCAGCGGTGTGGACGGCGGATATCTCCAAGGCGCACCTGACTGCCAAAGCGCTGCGCGCCGGTAGCGTGTGGGTCAACCAGTACGATGGCGGCGACATGACTGCACCGTTTGGTGGCTTCAAGCAGTCGGGCAATGGTCGCGACAAGTCGCTGCACGCGTTCGACAAGTACACCGAGCTGAAGGCGACCTGGATCAAGCTGTAAGCCTGTAGGCAACACCGCCGGCCAAATGTGGGAGCCGGCTTGTGTAGGCGCTGGCTTGCCGGCGATAGCATCACCTCGGTGCAACTGAAAAACCGAGGTGCCTGCATCGCGGGCGAGCCCGGCTCCCACACAAGCCCGCTCCCACGCTGTTTTGTGTGAACTCGAAAATTATCCACAGGAGCGTGGACATGCGTTGGGCGACTTACTTCGCCGTGCTGGCCTCGGTGCTCAGCGTCGGCCTGGCGCTGGGCGTGAGCATGCCGTTGGTATCGCTGCGCTTGGAGGGCTGGGGTTATGGCAGTTTTGCCATCGGCGTGATGGCGGCGATGCCGGCCTTCGGCGTGCTGCTGGGTGCGAAAGTCTCCAGCCGGCTGGCCGCGTGGCTGGGCACCGCCAACCTGATGCGCCTGTGCCTGTGGGCCGGCGCGGTGTCTATCGGCTTGCTGGCGATACTGCCCAGCTATCCGGTGTGGCTGGTGCTGCGCCTGATGATCGGGGTGATCCTGACCATCGTGTTCATTCTCGGTGAAAGCTGGATCAACCAGTTGGTGGTGGAGCAGTGGCGCGGCCGCCTGGTGGCCCTGTATGGCTGCAGCTACGCCTTGAGCCAACTGTCGGGGCCGTTGCTGCTGGGCCTGATTGGCACAGACCATGACTACGGTTTCTGGGTCGGCGTCGGCTTGTTGATGGTCGCGCCGTTGCTGTTGCTGGGGCGCTCCGGCGCGCCGACTGCCGAGTCGTTCAGCGTGACCTTCGGCGACTTGTGGCGCTTCTGCCTGAGCCTGCCGGCGATTGCCTGGGCGGTGGCATTGTTCGCTGCCTTCGAGGCGATGATTCTCACCCTGCTGCCTGTGTATTGCCTGCAACAGGGCTTCACTGCCGAGATTGCCCTGGCAATGGTCAGCACGGTGGTGGTCGGCGATGCGTTGCTGCAGTTGCCCATCGGCGCGTTGGCCGATTACCTGCCACGGCGCACGCTGTTCCTGGGTTGTGCGCTGCTGTTGCTGGTTTCGAGCCTGGCGATTCCGCTGTTGATGCACACGCCGCTGATCTGGCCGGTGTGGGTGCTGTTCGGGGCGAGTGCCGGCGGGTTGTTCACGCTGTCGCTGATCCTGATCGGCGAGCGCTACCGCGATGACGCGCTGGTGCGCGCCAATGCCCATGTGGCGCAACTGTGGGGGATCGGATGCCTGATCGGCCCTCTGGTGGCCGGTGCCGGCAGCCAGTGGATCAGCGGGCATGCACTGCCGTTGCTGATGGCGGCGGGCTCGCTGGGCCTGGTCGTGCTGTTGCTGCGTCAAGGCGCATTCGGCGCCGCACAACCGGCCTGACTTGAAATGCATTCACCGTAGGCGCTGGCTTGCCAGCGCCCACAGTTGATCTGTGTCGTTTTAGAGCATGCGTTCCAGCCCCACCGAGGTGGCGAACCAGGCATTGAAGCGACGCCACCAACTGCCGGGTTCTTCGGTGATTGTGTGTAGCTGGCCGTTATCTTCGGTCACCCACACCACGTTGCCGTCCTGCAGTTTCGCCTCATAGCTCAAGGCTGGGGCCATGCCTTGCAGCGCCAGGTTGCGCACGTGTTCCGCCAGTTCGGGGCTGTCTACCAGCACGCCGACTTCGGTGTTCCACAGCACTGAGCGCGGGTCGAAATTGAACGAGCCGATAAACGACTTCTCGCGATCGAAGATCATCGCCTTGCTGTGCAGGCTGGAGTCCGAGCCGCGAAAGGTTCCGCGTCGGAACAGGTGCGGACCACTGCCTGCGCTGGGGTCGCCCGGTTGGCGGCGCAGTTCATAGAGTTTCACCCCATGTTCCAACAGCGCCTTGCGGTAGGGCGCGTAGCCGCCATGCACGGCTGGTACGTCGGTGGCTTCCAGGGAGTTGGTGAGCAGGCTCACCGACACGCCGGCGTCGGCGCGCCCGGTCAGGTACACCAGGCCCGGTTGCCCCGGCACGAAGTACGCCGAAATCATCATCAGCTCGTGATTGACGCCCTCAAGTTCCGGCGCCAGCTGTGTGGTGAGCAGCAATCGCGGGTCCGGATCGGCCTTGGCCAATACCTTGCTCGGCGCGTCCCACAGCGCCTGGTTCCAGGCCCAGATCAGCTCGCGGCGCCAGGTGTCCATGCGCGGCTGGGTCTGGTAGGTGCGCAAGCGGTTGTACAGCGCGTGATTCTGCTGGCGCGACTCGGCGAGGGAGTCTTGCAGGCGTACACGGGCAGCGGCCAGGTCGCCTTTGGACGGCGTGTTGGCGACAAAGTCGTCGATGGGCTTGCTCAGCGCGCTGTTCCAGTACTGGTCGAAGCTGTGGCCGAGTTGCTCGGCCACCGGCCCGACGCTGAGCATGTCTATGTCGGTGAAATTCAGGTTGGGCTCGGCATCGAAATACTCATCGCCCAGGTTGCGCCCGCCAACGATGGCCACGCTGTTATCTGCCAGCCACAGTTTGTTGTGCATGCGCCGGTGTTGCAGCGACAGGTTGAACAGCCGCCCCATGGCCCGCGTCACACCGGTGCTGCGCCCCAGGTGCAGGGGGTTGAACAGGCGGATCTCGATCTTGGGATGAGCGGCGAGGGTGGCGATGATCTGGTCGAGGCCGTCGCTGGTGGTGTCGTCGAGCAGGATGCGCACGCGTACGCCACGGTCGGCGGCCTTGAGCAGTTCATCCACGAGCATCCGCGTGCTGATGCCGTCGTGGACGATGTAGTACTGCAGGTCGAGGCTGGTCTGGGCATTGCGGATCAGCTCGGCGCGGGCCATGAACGCTTCGCTGCTGTTGGGCAGCAGGCGAAAGCCGGAGCGACCTTGATAGGGCGCCGCCTGGGCCTGGATCGAGCGACCGAAGGAAGACTGCGCAGCGGGCAGGGCATCGCTGGGGATGCGCGGGGAATCGATGGTTGCGCAGCCGCCCAGCGTCAAGGCGCCCAGCAGTAAAAACGGTAAAAGCCGTCGAATCATCAAGGGCACTGCTTCCAGGTCAGGGCGGTTGTGGGTATATGACGGCTATTTTCGGTGAAAGGTCAGTCTGCAACCTCGGCAAGCATCTTGATTGCGGCGGCACCGACCTTGCGTACCGCTTCTTCGATCTGTGGGGTTGGTTTGGCAGCGTAGTTCATGCGCAGGCAATTGCGGTACTTGCCGGACGCAGAAAAGATACTGCCTACCGCCACCTGTACGCCTTGTTCCATCAGGACGCGGTTGAGCTTCAGCGTATCGAAGCCTTCCGGCAGCTCGACCCACAGCATGAAGCTGCCTTGCGGGCGGCTGGCGCGGGTACCCGCCGGGAAATAACGACTGACCCAATCAAGCATCAAGTCGCGATTGCGCTGGTATTGGGTGCGCATCCGCCGCAAATGCGGTTCGAAATGGCCGCCCTTGAGAAACTCTGCAATCGCAATCTGCGGCTGGGTGGCGGTGGAGCCGGTGCTGATGTATTTCATGTGCAGCACCCGCTCGAGGTAGCGTCCCGGCGCGACCCAGCCAATGCGCAGGCCCGGCGCGAGGGTTTTCGAGAACGAGCTGCACAGCAGCACGCGGCCGTCTTCGTCGAAGGATTTGATGGTGCGCGGGCGCGGGTAGCTATAGGCCAGTTCGCCATACACATCGTCTTCGATGATGGCCACGTCGAAACGCTGGGCCAGGGTCAGCAGCGCCCGTTTGCGCGCCTCGGGCATGATGTAGCCGAGCGGGTTGTTGCAGTTGGGGGTCAGCTGGATAACCTTGATCGGCCACTGCTCCAGCGCCAGTTCCAGGGCTTCGAGGCTGATCCCGGTGAGCGGGTCGGTGGGGATTTCCAGGGCTTTCATGCCCAGGCCCTTGAGGGTCTGCATGGCGCCGTGAAAGCTCGGCGAGTCCACTGCGACGATGTCGCCCGGCTCGCAGATCGCGTGGATGCTGGCCGACAGCGCTTCATGGCAGCCGGTGGTGATCACGATGTCTTCGGCGGTGAGTTGGCAACCGGAATCCAATGACAGCCGTGCAATCTGCGCGCGCAGCTCCATACAGCCAAGGATGTTGTCGTAATACAGGCCTGGCAGATCCTGGCGCCGGCTGACGCGTGCAAGGCTGCGCAACAGCGGCTTCAGGGTGGGCGACAATACATCCGGCATGCCGCGACCCATCTGTATGACATCTTTGCGCGGTACTGCGCGAATCAGCTCGAGCACCTGGTCCCACTGGGAAATCTCCACCGGCCGTTGGGCCGGGCGACCGATCTCGGGCAAGGCCGGCAGCTCACGGCTGACCGGTACAAAGTAGCCGGACTTGGGCTTGGGCATGGCCAGGCCGTTGTCTTCGAGCATCCGATACGCCTGCTGCACGGTGCTCAGGCTGACTCCATGTTCGACGCTCAAGGCCCGCACGGAGGGCAGTCGATCACCGGGGCGATAGAAGCCTTGCTCGATGCGCGTGCCCAGCAGTTCGGCGAGATTGATGTAAAGCGTCATGGCGGTCGCTCCCGGGAGACCAGTACAGATACGGGGAAAATACAGGATTCAGCCGCGCATAGGCAGTGTCTGTATGGATTTAATAAAAGTTGGTTGAATCTGTAATGGTTTTGCCCGCTCACCCATTCTAGTCACTCATGGCAACAGGCAATTGAGGGGCAAGACAATGAACGGCATGAGCGATGTGCGACTGATGTTACACAGTCAGGAATTGCAGGCAGGGCAGGAACGGGCGACGGCGCCGCGCGATATCAGCCGCTGGAGTCTGTTCTGGCACCGCCGCCATACGCGCAAGGCCTTGCTGCACCTGACCCGCGAGCAATTGCGTGATGTCGGATTGTCTGCTGAACAGGCGCGCCAGGAGGGGTTGAAACCGTTCTGGCGGGATTGATCAGAGCAGCTCTTTGAAGCGATGCCAGAGCATGCCCAGCGCCAGCAGCGGCGAGCGCAAGTGCTTGCCGCCGGGGAAGGTGATGTGCGGCACCTGGGCGAACAGATCGAAACGCCCCTGTTGCTGGCCGCTGATGGCCTCGGCCAATAGCTTGCCCGCCAGGTGCGTGGCGTTGAGGCCGTGGCCCGCGTAGGCCTGGGCGTAATACACATTGGGTTGATCGGCGAGCCGGCCGATCTGCGGCAGGCGGTTGGCGCCGATACCGATCATGCCGCCCCACTGGTAATCGATGTTCGCCTCGGCCAGCTGGGGGAACACTTGCAACATCTTCGGCCGCATATAGGCGCCGATATCCTTGGGATCGCGTCCGGAATAGTGGCAGGCACCGCCGAACAACAGGCGACGGTCGGCGGACAGGCGGAAGTAATCCACCGTCACGCGCTGGTCGCACACCGCCATGTTCTGTGGCAACAGCTCGGCGGCCTGGGCTTCGCTCAACGGCTCGGTGGCGATGATGTAGCTGCCGGCGGGCAACACTTTGCCGCTCAAGTGGGGGTTGAGGCCATTGAGGTAGGCATTGCAGGCCAGTACCAGGGTCTTGGCGCGTACATTGCCGTGGGCGGTGTGAACGTTGACTTCAGGGCCGTAGTCGATCCGCGTGACTTCGGACTGCTCGAACAGCTTCACGCCCAATTGCTGCGCGGCGGCGGCTTCACCCAGCGCCAGGTTCAACGGGTGCAGATGGCCGGAGCCCATGTCGATCATGCCGCCCACGTAGCGTTCGGAGCCGATCACACTGCCCATTTCGCCGGCTTGCAGCAGGCGCACCTCGTGGCGATAGCCCAGGCTGCGCAGTTCTTCGGCGTCTTCGGCAAGGCCTTGCAGGTCCCGGGGTTTGTTGGCCAAGTCGCAGTAGCCCCAGGTCAGGTCGCAGGGGATCTGGTAGCGCTCGACGCGTTCACGCACGATTTCCACGGCTTCCAGGCCCATCAGCTTTATCTGGCGCACGCCGTCGCTGCCGATGATCGGGGTGAATTGCTCCAGGCCGTGGCCGACGCCGCGAATCAGCTGGCCGCCATTGCGCCCACTGGCGCCCCAGGCGATCTTGCGCGCTTCCAGCAACACCACGCTGAAGCCGCGCTCGGCCAGCTCCAGGGCGGTGTTGAGCCCGGAAAAACCACCGCCGACCACGCAAACATCGGCGCGCACATCCCCCGTCAACACCGGGTAATCGGGCTGCGGCACGCTGCTGGCGGCGTAGTAGGAATTGGTGTGCCGGGCGCTGGCAGTCATCGGGAGCATCCCTGTTTGGAAAATTTGACGCAGGATACAGCGGTCGGACGAAGCTGTCTGCGCAGGGCGTTTTGCGTCAGAATCCACGCCTATTCGCCGTTCGGTACGTGTTTCGATGAGTTGCAACAGTCAGAAAATCAGCGCGCTGCGTCGACAGATTCCTTCGTTCGAGTGTGTCCCCGGTTGTCATGATTGCTGTGGGCCGGTGACGACTTCGCCCGAGGAAATGTCGCGCCTGCCACGCAAGACCGCCGCCGAGCAGGACGCGGCCATGGATGAGCTGAACTGTGTGCACCTGGGCCCCAATGGCTGCACCGTGTATGACGAGCGCCCGCTGATCTGTCGCCTGTTCGGCACGACGAAGACCTTGCCATGCCCGAATGGGCGGCGGCCGGTGGAGCTGATTCACCCGCGGGTCGAGAAGCAGATTCACGAATACATGGCGGGCACCCGGCAGGTGCTGGTGTAACCCGATCAAGCGGTAGACGCTGGCCTGGCGATGAAGATATCGACGCTAAAATCGCTAGCGCCGACAAGCCGGCGCCTACAGTGATCTGCGCTGTGAGGTCAGTCCGGGATCGGCAGGTTCAGGCTCTCTTTCACCTCTTCCATCACGATATAGCTCTTCGACTCCCGCACGTGGGGCAGCTTGAGCAGGATATCGCCGAGCAATTTGCGGTACGAGGCCATCTCGGAAATCCGCGCCTTCACCAGGTAGTCGAAGTCGCCTGACACCAGGTGGCATTCCAGTACGTGGGGCAGTTTCAGTACGGCGCGGCGGAACTCTTCAAAGGTATCGCCGGACTTGTAATCCAGGCTGATCTCGACAAATACCAGCAAACTCCCCTTCAAATGCTGCGGATTGAGCCGTGCGTTGTAGCCCATGATGATCCCTTCACGCTCCAGCCGACGGACCCGCTCGGTGCACGGCGTGGTCGACAGCCCGACCTTTTCTCCCAGCTCCGTGAACGAAATACGCCCATCGGTCTGCAGGATGCGCAGGATATTGCGGTCGATCTTGTCCAGCTCCCGCTTGGTCTGGGTGTTGGTACGCATAGGGGATACGCCTCTGTGAAAAGGGTTTTTGCCGAGAATTGTCGCCAAATATAGGCATTTATATAGTGAAATGCACTGGCGATTGCTTTTTATACTGCGCCCATCATTGCTCGAATAACACACGTCAGCGGCTAAGCCCGTGATGAGGATATAAAAATGCGCGTTCTGGTCTTGGGTAGCGGCGTCATTGGTGTGACCAGTGCCTACTATTTGGCTCGGGCCGGTTTCGAGGTGGTTGTCGTCGACCGCCAGCCCGCCGCGGCCATGGAGACCAGTTTCGCCAACGCAGGCCAGGTGTCCCCAGGTTATGCGTCGCCATGGGCCGCACCGGGCGTGCCGCTCAAGGCCATCAAGTGGCTGCTGCAGCGCCACGCGCCCCTGGCCATCAAGGCCACCGCCGATATCGATCAATACCTGTGGATGGCGCAGATGCTGCGCAATTGCACCGCCAGCCGTTATGCGGTGAACAAAGAGCGCATGGTGCGCCTGTCCGAGTACAGCCGCGATTGCCTCGACGAATTGCGCGCCGAGACCGGCATTGCCTACGAAGGCCGCAGCCTGGGGACCACCCAGCTGTTCCGCACCCAGGCCCAGTTGGATGGGGCTGCCAAGGACATCGCCGTCCTCAAGGAGTCCGGCGTCCCGTTCGAACTGCTCGATCGCGCCGGCATTGCCCGCGTTGAACCCGCCCTGGCCAGCGTCACCGATATCCTCGCCGGTGCCCTGCGCCTGCCGAACGACCAGACTGGCGACTGCCAGATGTTCACGACGCGCCTGGCCGACATGTGCAAGCAGTTGGGTGTGGAATTTCGTTTTGAACAGGACATCCAGCGCCTCGACTACGCCGGCGACCGCATCAACGGCGTCTGGATCGACGGCAAGCTGGAAACGGCCGACCGCTACGTGCTGGCGCTGGGCAGCTACTCGCCGAAGTTGCTCAAGCCGTTGGGGATCAAGGCCCCGGTGTACCCGCTCAAGGGTTACTCGCTGACCGTGCCGATCACCAATCCGGCAATGGCCCCGACTTCGACCATTCTCGACGAGACCTACAAGGTCGCGATCACCCGTTTCGACAACCGCATCCGCGTCGGCGGCATGGCTGAAATAGCCGGTTTTGACCTGTCGCTTAACCCGCGTCGGCGTGAAACCCTGGAGATGATCGTCAACGACCTTTATCCTCAGGGCGGCGATTTAACCGAAGCCACATTCTGGACCGGCCTGCGCCCGACCACCCCCGACGGCACGCCGATTGTCGGTGCCACCCCGTTCAAGAACCTGTTCCTGAATACCGGCCACGGCACCCTCGGCTGGACCATGGCCTGTGGCTCCGGTCGCTTGCTCGCTGATTTGATGGCGAAGAAAACACCGCAAATCAGCGCCGAAGGTCTCGATATTTCCCGTTATGGCAATCACCAGGAGTCCGCAAAACATGTCAATCCAGCGCCAGCTCACCAATGAGCGCATGAGCCAGATCGTCGTTCACAGCGGTACCGTGTATCTGGCCGGGCAAGTCGGCGACGACATGAATGCCGGGATTGAACAGCAGACCCGTGAAACCCTGGCCAATATCGAGCGGCTGCTCGACCTGGCCGGTACCGACAAGACCAAACTGCTGTCGGTGACGATTTACCTGAAGGACATCGACGCCGATTTCGCCGGCATGAATGCGGTATGGGACAAGTGGCTGCCCAAAGGCGTCGCTCCGGCCCGTGCCACGGTTGAGGCGAAGCTGTGCGAGCCGCAAATCCTGGTCGAGCTGTCCGTCGTGGCCGCGCTGCCTTAAACAACGATCCCTCTCCCGGTGCCGAAGTGGTTGGTCGGTGCCGGTTTTTTCTTCACTCTGCCGCCTAGAAGCCTGCCGCCATGCGTCCTGCCCGTGCCCTGATCGACCTTGAAGCCCTGCGCCACAACTACCAATTGGCCCGTGAAGTGACCGGGGCAAAAGCCCTCGCCGTGGTCAAGGCGGATGCCTATGGCCATGGCGCCGTTCGCGTTGCCCAGGCGTTGGAAGCCGAGGCGGATGGGTTTGCCGTGGCGTGCATCGAGGAGGCGCTGGAGCTGCGTGCTGGCGGCATTCGTGCGCCGGTGTTGCTGCTCGAAGGTTTTTTTGAAGCCGACGAGTTGCCGCTGATCATCGAGCACGATTTCTGGTGCGTGGTGCATTCGCTATGGCAATTGGAGGCAATCGAACAGGCGGTGTTGAGCAAGCCGCTCACCGTGTGGCTCAAGCTGGATTCGGGCATGCACCGCGTCGGCCTGCATCCCAAGGATTACCACGAGGCCTACCAGCGCCTGCTGGCCAGCGGCAAAGTGGCCAAGATTGTATTGATGAGTCACTTCGCCCGCGCCGATGAACTCGATTGCGTGCGCAGCAATGAACAGGTAGCGGTGTTCGAGGCGGCGCGCCAAGGCTTGTCGGCCGAGGTCAGCCTGCGCAATTCGCCGGCGGTGATGGGCTGGCCGAATGTCTCCAGCGATTGGGTGCGCCCGGGCATCATGCTCTACGGCGCGACGCCGTTTGGCGAAAACCAGGCCATCGCCGCGCGTTTGCAGCCGGTAATGACCCTGGAATCCAAAGTCATCTGCGTGCGCGAGCTGCCGGCCGGCGAGCCGGTGGGCTATGGCGCCAAGTTCATCACGCCAAAACCGATGCGCATCGGCGTGGTCGCCATGGGTTACGCCGATGGCTACCCGCGTCATGCGCCGACCGGTACGCCGGTGCTGGTGGCAGGGCAGCGCAGCCAGTTGCTGGGGCGCGTGTCCATGGACATGCTGTGCATCGACCTCACCGACGTGCCTGAAGCGGGCCTGGGTTCCACGGTGGAACTGTGGGGTAAAAACATCCTCGCGAGTGATATCGCGACCGCCGCCGAGACCATTCCCTACCAGATCTTCTGCAACCTGCGTCGGGTGCCAAGGCTCTATTCCGGCGCTTGATCGCATGCTACGAACGCCGCTGCCCGGGATTTAGGCCCAAGTGTTGTAAATACTGAACGCTGTCGCCATGATAACGCTCAACTACAACAAAGCCTGAATCCTAGGAGGCACCTGCATTGGACGTCGGCGAACGACTGCAATCCATCCGTAAACTGAAGGGTCTTTCCCAGCGTGAGCTCGCCAAGCGCGCGGGTGTCACCAACAGCACCATTTCGATGATCGAAAAAAACAGTGTCAGCCCCTCGATCAGCTCCTTGCGCAAGGTGCTGGGCGGCATCCCCATGTCGATGGTCGAGTTCTTTTCCGAGGAGATCCTCCAGGAAATACCGACGCAGATCGTCTATAAAGCCAATGAGCTGATCGACATCTCTGACGGCGCCGTCACCATGAAACTGGTCGGCCGCGCACACCCGAGCCGGGCCATTGCCTTTCTCAACGAAATCTACCCGCCGGGCGCCGACACGGGCGAAGAAATGCTCACCCACGAAGGCGAAGAAACCGGGATTCTGGTGGAAGGTCGTCTGGAACTGGTGGTCGGTCTTGAAACTTTTGTGCTCGAAGCCGGCGATAGCTACTACTTTGAAAGCACCAAGCCGCATCGTTTTCGCAACCCGTTCGACGTGCCGGCGCGACTAATCAGCGCAGCCACACCCGCGAACTTTTAACAATAGAGGCGCCCTGCCAGCGTTGCAGAGGTTCCCGTGGCAGTATTCCGTGAGGCTGAATCTCCCTTTATTTAATAGGGTTGTTTCGGCAAGACGGGCTAACCGTTATACTTTCGCCGCCTGCGAAACCGTGGCCGCAGGCGTGAATAGCCACCATTGAGGGTGAACGCGTGAACCTAATTATGAAAATGCTGGCTGCACCAGCAACCGTACTGGCCCTATGGGCTGTCAGCGCTCAAGCTGCGACCAATGATGAAATTGCCAAACGCCTGGAGCCGGTCGGCCAAGTCTGCGTCCAGGGCCAGGAATGCAAAGGGATGGAAGTGGCGGTAGCCGCTGGCGGAGGCGCTGCTAAGACGCCGGACGACATCATTGCCAAGCACTGTAACGCCTGCCACGGCACCGGCCTGTTGGGTGCGCCGAAGATTGGCGACACCGCGGCCTGGAAAGAACGTGCCGATCACCAGGGCGGCCTTGATGGCATCCTGGCCAAGGCCATCACCGGCATCAACGCCATGCCGCCTAAAGGCACCTGCGCGGATTGCACGGATGATGATTTGAAGGGCGCGATCAAGAAAATGTCCGGCCTGTAACCGCCGATCTTCGGCAAAAATGCCGCTTACGAGCGGCTTTTTTGTGCCTGCAATTTGTGTTTCGAGTCTGGTCTTTGCAGCAAAGACCCGCCACTCTCTGTCCAACCCCTAATCATGGAATGTTCAGGAGGGTCGGATGGTGCAGTTGTGTTCAATCGAGCAAGCAGTTGACGACGTACTGGCGCGCTTGCCGGCGCATATCCACATGGGCATGCCCCTTGGGCTGGGCAAGCCGAACCTGTTTGCCAATGCCTTGTACCGGCGCATCGCCAAGTTGCCGGACCGGGCGCTGACGATCTACACCGCGCTGAGCCTGGGCCGCCCGACCTTGGGCGACGGCCTGCAGAAACGTTTTCTCGAACCCTTCATCGAGCGCGTGTTTGGCGATTACCCCGAGTTGGACTTTCTCGCCGACCTGCAGAAGGACAGCCTTCCAAAAAATATCCACGTGCAGCAGTTCTTCATGCAGCCCGGCAGCCTGCTTCACAGCACCTCGGCCCAGGAGGATTACGTCAGCAGCAACTACAGCCATGCGGCCCGCGACATCAACGCCGCCGGCCTGAACCTGGTGGCGCAGCTGGTGGCGAGCAGCGCCGAACACCCTGATCGCCTGAGCCTGAGTTGCAACCCCGATATCACCCTCGACCTGTTGCCGATGATCGCCAAGCGCCGCGCCGCCGGGGAAACCATCCTGGTGGTCGGTCAGGTGCACAGCGATTTGCCCTACATGCCCGGTGATGCCGAGTTGGGCATGGACGAATTTGACTACCTGCTCGACGAAAAGGACAACACCACGCTGTTCTCCACGCCGAACATGCCGGTGGGGTTCCAGGATCACTTTATTGGCCTGCATGCCAGCACCCTGGTACGTGATGGTGGCACCTTGCAGATCGGCATCGGCTCGATGGGCGATGCGCTGACGGCTGCGCTGTTGGCGCGTCAGGCCGACAACGAGTCCTACCGCTTGCTGCTGACGGATCTGGATGTGTACCAGTGGGCGCCCCTGATCAGCCATGAAGGCGGCGTCGATCCGTTCGCCCGTGGCCTTTATGGCTGCAGCGAAATGTTCGTCAACGGCTTGCTGGTGCTGGCTGACGCCGGGATCGTGCGGCGCAAGGTGTACCCGGATGTGGCGACCCAGGAGCAGGCCAATGCCGGCCTGATCGATGATGCCGCGCAGCCCGACGGTGTGTCGATCCATGGCGGGTTCTTCCTCGGGCCGCGTAGTTTTTACCAGCGCCTGCAGGAAATGACCCACGCCAAGCGCCTGGAATTCAACATGACCCGCATCAGCTACATCAACGAGCTGTATGGCCAGGAAGACCTCAAGCGCCTGCAGCGCCAGGACGCGCGGTTTATCAACAGCGCGATCATGGTGACGTTGCTCGGCGCCGGGGTGGCGGACCAGTTGGAAGATGGCCGCGTGCTCAGCGGCGTCGGCGGGCAGTACAACTTCGTGGCCCAGGGGCATGCGCTGGAAGGCGCGCGTTCGATCCTGATCCTGCGCAGCTGGCGCGAGTCGGCGGGGGAGGTCAGTTCGAATATCGTCTGGGAGTATGGCCACTGCACGATTCCGCGGCACCTGCGCGATATCGTCATTACCGAGTACGGCATTGCCGACCTGCGCGGTCAGACCGATGCCAAGGTGATCGAGGCCTTGCTCAACATCACTGACTCACGTTTCCAGGCTGACTTGATCGAGCAGGCGCAAAAGGCCGGCAAGTTGCCCAAGGATTTCGAGCTGGACCCGCGTTTCAGCGATAACACGCCGGAGCGCCTCAAGGCCATCCAGGCACGGCATCGTCGGCTGTTTCCGGAATATCCGCTGGGCAGTGACTTCACGGACGAGGAGCGGGACCTGCTGCGGGCATTGAATTGGCTCAAGAGCAAATTCAAGCTGACGGAGATCCTGGAGCTGGGCAAGGCGGCGTTGGACGCGCCGGAGCCGGAGGCGTTTCCCAAGCATCTGCAGCGGATGCGCCTGGATAAGCCGGAGGGGCTGAAAGAAGATTTGTATCAACGCTTGCTGCTCGCCGGCCTACAAGCCACCGCGCATTAAAACCCGCCACAAACCTACTGCAGGAGCCGGCAAGCCGGCTCCTACAGGGTTTTGCGATTATTCGATGAAGGTGACCACACCACCGGCGAGGGATTTGACCCGTGCCAGGGATTCCACTCGGTATCCCTGCGCATCCAGCTCCGCACGGCCGCCCTGGAACGACTTCTCGATCACAATCCCCAAGCCGGCCACGGTGGCGCCGGCCTGCTTGATGATCGAAATCAGCGCCTGGGACGCCTTGCCGTTGGCCAGGAAGTCATCGATCACCAGCACGCGGTCGCTGCTGGTGAGGTGACGCGGCGAGATCGCGACGGTGCTTTCGGTTTTCTTGGTGAAGGAATACACCGTCGCCGACAGCAGGTTTTCGGTCAAGGTCAGCGATTGCTGCTTGCGCGCGAAGATCACCGGTACGCCGAGGTTCAGGCCGGTCATGATCGCCGGGGCGATGCCGGAGGCTTCGATGGTGACGATCTTGGTGATGCCCGAGTCCTTGAACAGCGCGGCGAATTCGTCGCCGATCAGTTTCATCAGCGCCGGGTCGATCTGGTGGTTCAGAAAGGCGTCGACCTTGAGTACCTGATCGGAAAGCACGATGCCTTCTTCGCGAATTTTCTTGTGCAGTGCTTCCACGGAAAGCTTCCTCTAATGGCGCGTTGTACGCCGAAAGTAGATTAAAAAGTAGTCGATTCTAGCGCTTTAACATCGCGCGTATATCCGCCAGGGCGGTGTTGCCGCGAACGGCCTTCACCTCGGTCGGGGTGTCGTCATTGCCTTCCCAGGCCAGGTCGTCCGGTGGCAGCTCATCGAGGAACCGGCTGGGGGCACAATCGATGATTTCGCCGTATTGCTTGCGCTTGGCGGCAAAGGTGAAGGCCAACGTCTGACGCGCGCGGGTAATGCCCACGTAGGCCAGGCGCCGTTCTTCCTCGATGGTGTCGGCTTCGATGCTGGAGCGGTGCGGGAGGATTTCCTCTTCCATGCCCATGATGAACACGTAGGGGAATTCCAGGCCCTTGGACGCATGCAAGGTCATCATCTGCACACCTTCGGCGCCGTCTTCTTCTTCCTGCTGGCGCTCGAGCATGTCGCGCAGCACCAGTTTGCCGATGGCGTCTTCGACGGTCATCTCGCCGTCTTCGTCTTTTTCCAGGGTGTTCTTCAGCGCTTCGATCAGGAACCAGACGTTGCCCATGCGGTAATCCGCGGCCTTGTCGCTGGAGCTGTTGGTGCGCAGCCAGTTCTCATAGTCGATGTCCATGACCATGCTGCGCAGCGCGCTGATCGGGTCTTCGCCGGCGCACTGCTCGCGCACCTTGTCCATGAAGCGCTTGAAGCGCGACAGGCGATCGGTGAAACGCGAGTCCAGGTGTTCGCCCAGGCCGATTTCATCGGTGGCGGCGTACATCGAAATCTTGCGTTCGGTGGCGTAGTTGCCGAGCTTTTCCAGGGTAGTCGAACCGATTTCCCGGCGTGGGACGTTGATCACCCGCAGGAAGGCGTTGTCGTCGTCCGGGTTCACGATCAGCCGGAAGTAGGCCATCAGGTCTTTCACTTCCTGGCGTCCGAAGAAGCTGTTGCCACCTGACAGGCGATACGGCACCTGGTGGTGCTGCAGTTTCAGCTCGATCAGCTTGGCCTGGTAGTTGCCGCGATACAGGATCGCGAAGTCGCTGTACGGCCGGTCGGTGCGCAGGTGCAGGCTGAGGATCTCGACGGCCACGCGCTCGGCTTCGGCGTCTTCGTTGCGGCAGCGGATCACGCGGATCTCGTCGCCATGACCCATCTCGCTCCACAGTTGTTTTTCAAACTCGTGGGGGTTGTTCGAGATCAGCACGTTGGCGCAGCGCAAAATACGGCTGGTGGAGCGGTAGTTCTGCTCCAGCATCACCACTTTCAGGGACGGGTAGTCGTCCTTGAGCAGCATCAGGTTTTCCGGGCGGGCGCCGCGCCAGGCGTAGATCGACTGGTCATCGTCGCCGACCACGGTGAACTGGTTGCGCGTGCCGATCAGCAGCTTCACCAGCAGGTATTGGCTGGCGTTGGTGTCCTGGTATTCGTCCACCAGCAGGTAGCGCACCTTGTTCTGCCACTTTTCGAGGATGTCGGCGTGCTCCTGGAACAGCTTCACCGGCAGCAGGATCAAGTCGTCGAAGTCCACCGCGTTGAACGCCTTGAGCGTGCGCTGGTAGTGGGTATAGACAATGGCGGCGGTCTGCTCCTTGGGGTTGCGCGCGGCTTCCAGGGCTTCGGCGGGCAGGATCAGGTCGTTTTTCCAGGCGCCGATCATGTTCTTGATCTCGTCGACGCCGTCGTCGCCCGCGTATTCCTTCTGCATGATGTCGGTCATCAGGGCCTTGACGTCGGTCTCGTCGAAGATCGAGAAGCCCGGCTTGTAGCCCAGCCGCACATGCTCCTTGCGGATGATGTTCAGCCCCAGGTTGTGGAAGGTACACACGGTGAGGCCACGGCCTTCGCCACCCTTGAGCAGGGTGCCGACACGCTCTTTCATTTCCCGCGCCGCCTTGTTGGTAAAGGTCATGGCGACGATGTACTGGGCGCGGATGCCGCACTGCTGGATCAGGTGCGCGATCTTGCGGGTGATCACGCTGGTCTTGCCGGAGCCTGCGCCGGCGAGCACCAATAGAGGGCCGCCGACGTAGTTCACGGCTTCTTGCTGCCGGGGATTGAGTCGGGACATACAGAATTCAGGGAGTCGTTGTTCAAAAGGGCGGGCATTTTAACAGGCTGGCAGGATTCTGCTCTGTCAGAACGACAGTGTGACGTACCACTCGATCTAAATTTGCCGGTTTTGATACTTTGCCGCAGGATGTCGGAGGCTTTTTGTGATTAGCTGCCACTAACCTTTACAGATGGCGTATTTGATAACCCCTATCATTGGTGATTATCAGGCCGCACGTCATAATGCCCGCCGCCAACGAAATTTTGCAGAGTCTAGGGAGCTAGCTTGTCTACGCCTGTCGAACCCTTGCGTTTGCTGCTACTGGCCGATGAGCCAGCGTGGGCAGCGTTGTTGCGCGAGTGCCTGGCGCCGATGGGCGATGGGGCTGTGCTGATCAGCGCACCAAACTGGGAGTCCGTGAGTCGTCTGTTCGATGACGATCACAGCGCCGTTCTATTGACCACGCCCAGCCTGCAACCCGGCCCTGGCCGTTGCAGCCTGCCGTGCGTGTTGTTGCTGGAGCAGGAACCCCTGGTTTCGCCCCTGGGCGTCAGTGACTGGCTGGTTCGTGCGGTATTGGACGCCGACACCTTGCGCCGCTGCCTGCGCCACGTTCGCGAGCGCGGCCTGCTGGAAAATACCCTGCAGCGCCTGGCCGAACAGGACCCGCTGACCGGTATCGCCAATCGCCAGGGCTTCCAGACCCTGCTGGCTGCGCGGCTGGCCGAGAATGAAGGTCGCGGCCTGGCCCTCGGTCACCTGGACCTCGATAATTTTCGCCATGCCAACGACGCCCTCGGCCACCAGGCCGGTGACCGCCTGATCCTGCAAGTGGTCTCGCGGCTCAAGAGCCAGCTCGAAGCGGGCGACCAACTCGCGCGCCTCGGCAGCGATGAATTCGCCCTGCTGATCGACACCCGCCGCGCACCCCAGCGTGCCGAGTGGATGGCCGAGCGCATCACCGAAGTGATGGCCGAGCCTTACTGGGTGGATGGCGAAAGCCTGCTGATCGGCTGCAGCCTGGGCGTCGCGCATGCCCGCGCGCGCGCCGGTGCAGACCCGCTGATGTGGCACGCGCATATCGCCATGCAACAAGCCAAGAGCACTCAGGGCTGCACCTTTCATATCTTCAACGAACGCATCAACCGCAACGCGCGCAGCCTGGCCGACCTGGAAACCGAGCTGCGTCGCGCCTTGCGCCGCGACGAGTTGGAGCTGCACTACCAGCCGCGCCTGGACCTGGACGACGGCCATATCGTCGGACTCGAAGCCCTGGTGCGCTGGCGCCACGGCGAGCGCGGCCTGTTGCCGCCCAGCGAGTTCGTGCCGCTCGCCGAGCAGAGCGGGTTGATTGTGCCACTGGGTTATTGGGTGATTTCCCGGGCCCTGCGTGACATGCAGGACCTGCGTGAACGCGGCCTGCCGCCGTTGCACATGGCGGTCAATCTGTCATTTCGCCAGTTCCAGGACAGTCAGTTGCTCTCGACCCTCAGCCGGCTGATCAGTGAGCGCGGAGTGGAAGCGCAGTGGCTGGAATTCGAACTCACCGAAACCGCCGTGATGCGCCGCAGTGACCTGGTCAAGCAGACCATGGACGCCCTTGGCCGCTTGGGCGTGCGGTTTTCCCTGGATGATTTCGGCACCGGTTTCTCATCCTTCGTGCACCTCAACAGCCTGCCGATCGCCTTGCTGAAGATCGACAAAAGCTTTGTCGGCGGCATGGAAGAGCGCGAAGAGAACCGCAAGCTGGTACACGCGATGATCAACCTGGCGCACAACCTCAACCTGGAAGTGGTGGCTGAAGGCGTGGAAACTCCTGAGCAGCTGGCGTTGCTGCGCTTGTTCGGCTGCGACCAGGCCCAGGGTTACCTGATCAGCAAACCGCTGCCGTTGCCGGAGCTTGTGGAGTACCTGACCTTCGGCAAAGGCCAGCAGGCCTTGCTGGGCTGAATCGAGTTGCGAACGCCACAAACTGTAGGAGCTGGCTTGCCTGCTCCTACATTGATCCATGCAGCCTTCAGTCCGCCTGGACAGCCTGCAGGGAGCTGTAGGTCTGCGGCTCCTGCCGAATCATGCGCTTCATCTTCGCCTCAAACGCCCAGGTCAGGCTGAGCGCCGCACATGCGAGGCCCAGCGCCAGCCCCCACCACACACCGGTCGGCCCCCAGCCCAGGGTGAAGGCCATCAGCCAGGCCGACGGAGCGCCGATCAACCAATAGCAACCCGCGCCGATCAGAAAAGTGGTCTTGGCGTCTTTCAGCCCGCGAATGCAGCCCATGGCGATGGTTTGCACGCCGTCGAACAGTTCAAACCATGCGGCCACGGCCAGCAGGCTGACGGCCAGGACGATCACGTCGTGGAACGCCGGGTCGTTGGGGTCGATCAACAGTCCGATCAGTGGAACGGAAAACAGCCACAGCACTGCGGCGAATCCCAACATCACCGCTGCGCCAAATCCGATGCCGACGCGACCGGCCAGGCGTGCATGCAGCAACTGCCCGGCGCCGTAATGTTGGCCGATACGCATGGTCACCGCGTAGGACATCCCCGCCGGCACCATGAAAGCCACCGAGACAATTTGCAACGCGACCTGGTGCGCGGCCAGCTGGGTGCTGCCCATCGTGCCCATGCACAGTGCGGCGAAGGCAAACAGCCCGACTTCCACCGCATAGGTGCCCCCAATCGGCAGGCCGAGGCGCCACAATTCCCGCAGGTACTGGGTGTTGAGGCGCAACAGGCCGGTGCTCAGCGGGTAGGCGGCATAGGCGCGATTGCGGTGGATATAGACCATCAACGCCAACGCCATGCCATTGGCGACGAGGGCCGTGACCAGGCCGATGCCCATCAGGCCCAGTTTCGGCAGGCCGAACATGCCTTCGATCAATGCGTGGTTGAGCAGGTAGTTGGCCACCGCGCCGCCGAGGCTGATGACCATCACTGGCTTCGCCTTGCCAATCGCGCTGGTGAAACCGCGCAAGGCCATGAAGCTCAAGAAGCCCGGCAACGCGAACGGCAGGATCGTCAGGAACTGCCCTGCGGCGTGCACGTTGGTTTCGGTCTGGCCAAACATCAGCAACAGCGGCTTGAGGTTCCACAGCAGCAAACCGGCCGCCAGGGCCATCAGCCACGCGAGCCATAGCCCGGCCTGGGTCAGGCGGGTGGCGCCTTCGATATCGCCCGCGCCGTGGCGGATGGCGACCAGGGTGCCCACGGCGGCAATCACGCCGATGCAGAAAATCGACACGAATGAATAGCTCGCCGCACCCAGGCCGCCACCGGCCAGGGCCTCGGGGCTCAGGCGCGCCATCATCAGGGTGTCGGTCAGCACCATCAGCATGTGCGCCAACTGTGAGGCAATCAACGGCCCTGACAGCCGCAGAATGGCCCAGAGTTCGGTACGTGCCGGATGCTGCATGATCATCACGCTCAAAAAGTCAGAGGGTTGGGGGAGGGTTGATTCTCGGCGCTCTCAGCGCATTGCACAAAGGGATAAATGCGATCGCTTGCATGATTAAAACTCATGCCTGATTGATTCTGGTAGGGTTTTGGCATTGCGCTGTCGGAGCTTTCCCTATGTCTCGTCGTCTTCCTCCGCTTTACGCGTTGCGTGCCTTTGAGGCCGCTTCCCGACACAACTCTTTCACCCGTGCGGCCGAGGAACTGTCGATTACCCAAAGTGCGGTCAGCCGACATATTCGCACCCTCGAAGAGCACTTCGCCTGCCGGCTGTTCCAGCGCAGCGGCCGCAACCTGCAGCTCACCGAAGCCGCGCGCCTGTTGTTGCCTGGGGTGCGCGAGGGCTTCGCCGCGCTGGAACGCGCCTGCCATACCCTGAACGCCGAAGATGACATCCTGCGCATGAAGGCGCCGTCGACCCTGACCATGCGTTGGCTGCTGGCGCGGCTCAGCCGTTTTCGGGCGTTGCAGCCGGGCAACGAAGTGCAATTGACCAGCGCCTGGATGAGCGTGGACGAGGTGGACTTCAACCAGGAGCCCTTCGACTGCGCGGTGCTGCTGAGCTACGGGCATTTCCCGGCGGACTGGGAGGCCAGCTACCTGTTTCCTGAACTGTTGATCCCCGTCGGCGCCCCGAACCTGTTGGCGGATGGGCCCTGGGATGCCGCCCGGCTGGCCACCGCCGAGTTGCTGCACCCCACGCCGGACCGGCGCGATTGGCGCAATTGGCTGGAGCGCATGGGGTTGTCATCCCAGGTGTCGCTCAAGGGCGGGCAGGTGTTCGATACCCTCGAGCTGGGCATGATCGCTGCCGCGCGAGGCTACGGCGTGTCGATGGGCGACTTGCTGATGGTGGCTGAGGACGTGGCCCAAGGGCGGTTGAGCCTGCCGTGGCCGACCGCCGTGGCCAGTGGTGAAAATTATTACCTGGTGTGGCCGAAGACCCGCCCCGGCGGCGAGCGTTTGCGCCGGCTGGCAGACTTCCTACAGGGCGAAGTGCGGGCGATGGTTTTACCGCCGGTCGAGCGCCTCGATTGAGTGGCCCGAGGCACGGGTGCGCAACCGTTTGCGAGATACCCCTGTGATTCGCTCAAGTATTTCCCGCGTCCGCCGAAGTAGGTGTGTTGGAACCATCGTGCACCAACGTTTCCCATCAGATAATTTGCCGAGCAGCGCTATGAGATCAGGATGATCCTGGCCTCGGCCAGGAGCCGTCATGTCTCAACCTCGCGCCCGGATTGCCTCACAGTTAGGCCTCGCATTAGCCGTGATACTGGCTGTTGTCATCAGCGGTAGTACGGTATTCGCCTTGCGTTCACTGGACTCCGCCAACCTCGACACCCGCGAAGAGCACCTGGCCAGCGAGGCGCGGCTGCTCGCCGATCAACTCAACACCTTCCACAGCACCTTGCGCGAAAGTACCCAGCGCTTGAGCGGGCTGTTTGAAAAGCGCTTCGGCGCCGGGTTGAGCGTGCATGCGGATCAACCGGTTACCGTCGCCGGGATGCAGACGCCAGGCCTGTACCTGGGCAATGACGTGTTGAACAACGATTTCGATGAGGTCGATGAATTCAAGGACACCTCCGGCGGCGTGGCCACGGTGTTTGTGCGCAGTGGCGAAGACTTCATCCGTGTCAGCACGTCCTTGACCAAGCAGGATGGCAGTCGCGCCATCGGCACGGTGCTGGACCATCAGCACCCGGCGTATCAGCGCCTGCTTGCCGGGCAGAGTTATGTGGGCCGTGCGGTGCTGTTCGAACGTTCCTACATGACCCAGTACACACCGGTGCGCGACGCGGCCGGCAAGGTGATCGCGGTGCTGTTTGTCGGCTTCGACTACACCGACGCGCAGAATGCCCAATTCGAAAACCTCAAGCGCTTCCGCATCGGCAAGACCGGCTCCCTCGCGTTGCTGGACGAACAGAAGCGCTGGCTGGTGCCGCCCGCTGGCGTGCAGGCACTGGATCAGGCAATCCCGGTGATGCTCGACCTGGCGAAGAAGCCGGGCGAGGGCCGTTTCTGGAGCGACAAGAACGAAGACTTCTACAGCGTCTCGGTGCCCTTCGAAGGCGGCCCGTGGTCGGTGGTCGCGAGCATGCCCAAGGCTGAGATCCGCGAAGTCACCTGGGCCGTGGGTATCCGCCTGGTGATCGGCAGCGTGCTGGCGATGCTGTTCGCGGTCGGCGCGGCGGTGTGGCTGTTGCGCAGCAAACTGCAGCCGTTGAGTGATCTGGTGAGTCAGGCCGAGGCCTTGGGCGCCGGTGATTTGAGTGCCCGCTTGAACGTGTCCAGCCATGACGAAATCGGCCAGTTGGCACGCAGCTTCAACCAGATGGGCGAGGCGTTGTCGACCATGGTCTCGCACATTCGCAGCGCAGCCGAAGAAGTTAATAGCCGTGCCCAGGCCTTGTCCGGGTTGTCTGGCGGGGCTTATGAGGGCATGGAGCAACAGTCGGGCGAAATCACCAGCATGGCCGGCGCGGTGGAAGAGTTCAGCGCCACCTCGCTGAACATCGCCGACAACATGGGCAATACCGAGCGCCTGGCGCAGGAAAATGCGCAGCAGACCCGGATTGGCCGTACCTCGATGCAAGAGGCGTCGTCGTCTCTTGAGCACATCGCCACTGCGCTGAACAGCACCGCCACGGTGATCAACACCCTCGGCCAGCGCTCCCAGGAAATCGGCGGGATCGTCGGCGTGATCACCTCGATCGCCGAACAGACCAACCTGCTGGCACTCAACGCCGCCATCGAAGCCGCGCGGGCCGGTGAACAGGGCCGCGGGTTTGCCGTGGTTGCCGATGAAGTGCGCAACCTGGCGTCGCGTACCCGCCAGGCCACTGATGAGATTTCCGGGATGATCCAGAGTATCCAGCAGGAAACCGGCAATGCCATCAGCACCATGGAGCACGGCAATGTGTTGATGCAGGAAGGCCTGTCGCGCAACGCCGACGTGGCCTCGGCCCTGGCACGGATCGACGAACAGAGCCGCTCGGCCGGCCAGCAGTTTGCCGCGATCACCACCGCCACCCAGGAGCAGAGCAGCACCGCGACCTTGCTCAGCAGCAACTTACAGAGCATTGCGCTGGCCAACAGCGAGCAGCGTGAAGTGGTGTCGAACCTGGCGATTACGGCCAAAGAGTTGGAGACGCTGGCAGCGAGCTTGCGGCATGAGGTGGATCGGTTTCGCTGAAACTGGATTGGCGCACACTTCCTGCCCAGGCCCTGCTGATGCTCAAAAGGCTCAGGTGATCGCTGCCGGACGATATTGCAGCGCCTCTTGCAGGTGATGGCGAGCGATAGTGTCTGCTTGTTCCAGGTCCGCCAGCGTGCGCGCTACCTTGAGCAGCCGGTGGGCCGCGCGCAGCGACAATGTCAGTCGCTCGCAAGCGGTCTCCAGCCAGCTTTCGTCGACCTTTGCCAGCGTGCAATGCTTGCGCAGCCCCGGTAGATCCAGAAAAGCATTGGCGCAGCCCTGGCGCTTCAGCTGACGCTCCCGGGATTCGGCAACCTGCGCCGATGCCTTCGCCGTGTTATCGCCATCCTGCAGGGCCGGGTTCAGCGCGGTGGTCTCCCGGGCGACGGTGACGTGCAAGTCGATCCGGTCCAGCAGCGGCCCGGAGAGTTTGTTGCGATAGCGCTGAATCTGCTCCGGCGTGCACCGACAGCGCCCGCTGGGATCGCCCATGTAGCCGCAGGGGCAGGGGTTCATCGCCGCCACCAGTTGAAAGCGCGCCGGAAAACTCACCCGGTCGCGGGCGCGGGAAATCACGATATGCCCCGATTCAAGGGGCTCGCGCAGCACCTCCAGGACCTTGCGATCAAACTCCGGCAACTCATCCAGGAACAACACCCCGTGATGGGCCAAGGTGATCTCCCCCGGCTGCGGCTTCGAGCCGCCGCCCACCAAGGCCGGGCCTGATGCCGAGTGGTGCGGCTGACGAAACGGTCGGTGCGGCCAATGGCTCAGCGGCGCGAGGCTGACCACTGACTGAATTGCTGCCACTTCCAGGGCTTCCTGTTCGCTCAACGGGGGCAATAACCCAGGCAGGCGGCTGGCGAGCAAGGTCTTGCCGGTGCCGGGCGGCCCGCTCAGCAACAGGTTGTGCGCGCCTGCAGCGGCAACCAGCAGAGCACGCTTGGCCATTGACTGGCCTTGCACTTCGCTCAGGTCCGGGTACGGCTTGTTCAGGTACAGCAGTCCATCGGACTTGTAGGGCTCAATCGGCGCATGCCCGTTCAGGTGTGCCACCACTTGGAGCAAATGGTCGACTGCAATCACCGTCAGCCCGGACGCCAGGCACGCTTCCTCGGCATTCGCCCGAGGCACTATCACGGTGCGTCCGGCCTTGCGTGCTGCCAGCGCCGCGGGCAGCACGCCTTTCACCGCCCGCACCGCGCCGGACAGTGCCAGTTCGCCCAGGCATTCCACGTTATCCAGGGTCAGCGCCGGCACCTGCACGCTGGCCGCCAGGATCCCCAAGGCAATCGCCAGATCAAAACGCCCGCCGTCCTTGGGCAGGTCGGCGGGCGCGAGGTTGAGGGTGATCCGGCGGTCGGGGTATTTCAGCGCTGAATTGAGAATGGCACTGCGTACACGATCCTTGCTTTCCTTGACTGCGGTTTCCGGCAGACCCACCAGAGTCAGGGACGGCAACCCATTGGCCATATGCACTTCGACGGTGACGGCAGGAGCTTCGACGCCAATTTGGGCGCGGCTGTGGACAATGGCGAGGGACATGCTCGTTCCTTGAAAGGGAGGGCCGCTTCCTGCGGTTTTTCAAGGGTAGACGAGCTGGATTAGAGCGGGGCGTGGAGGTTTTACAGAACGTATCCAGAGAACGACGCAGAACAAATGTGGGAGCGGGCAAGCCTGCTGCCACATTTTGACCCCGTTGCGTCAGTTACTCGGCCGGGGGTGTCAACCGCGCTTCCAGCTCAGCCACTTTGGCTTCCAGGCTCTCCAACCGCGCACGTGTGCGGGCCAGCACGACCATCTGGCTATCAAACTCTTCGCGGCTCACCAGGTCGAGTTTGCTGAAGCCGCTTTGCAGCAGCGCCTTGAACTGGCTTTCGATTTCATTGCGGGGCAGCGGGGTGTCGCCGCTGAACAGGCGAGAGGCGTGGCCGCTCAGGGCATCGAGGAGATCTTTGGGCGCGAGCATGGGAAATATTCCGGAAAACTGTTGGCCGGCAGTGTATCACGCAGCGTCTATAGTGATTTTCACGGCCTGCCGCGCACGCTTTTCGCGCAGCTGGCCGTAGGGCGACGCACTGTTTTTGTGCGCATTGCGTTCGCCAGAAAGCCCCGCAGGTGGGCATAAGTGAGCAAAGGACTGATTTCAGTGATTTTTACGGAGCTGGCAAGGTTTCTGCTTAGACGATCATGACCCATGCACTGATGCAGTCGCTGTGACGAATGCAGTGCGCCGACGGATCAGGGGTACAGGTTTCGTCACCAGTGGTTCGCTGGCGTCGCCACGGCAATTGCCCTTGCGACGACGCGTTACAAAGCCAGGCACTGCGCTTAGACTTGAGACGGGTTTGTTTTCCTGGGGCAAGTCCACCAATTCGGGAGAGAGTTTTCATGAAGCTAGTCACTGCCATCATCAAGCCGTTCAAGTTGGACGATGTACGCGAGTCGTTGTCCGAGATCGGCGTGCAGGGCATTACCGTTACTGAGGTCAAAGGCTTCGGTCGGCAGAAGGGTCACACCGAGCTGTATCGCGGCGCGGAATACGTGGTCGATTTCCTGCCGAAGGTGAAGATTGATGTCGCCATTGACGACAAGGATCTTGACCGGGTTATCGAGGCGATAACCAAGGCCGCCAACACCGGCAAGATCGGTGACGGCAAGATCTTCGTGGTCAATCTGGAACAGGCTATTCGCATCCGTACCGGCGAAACCGATACCGACGCAATCTAAGCCGCCAAACCCCAACGCCCCAGGAGAAAACAATATGACTCTGCGTAAATTCGCAGGGCTCGGAGCCCTGTTGTCCATCGTAATGCCCAGCCTGGCCATGGCGGCAGACGAAGTGGCTGCTCCAGTCCTCAATTCCGGCGACACTGCATGGATGCTCACATCCACTGCGCTGGTGCTGTTCATGACCATTCCAGGCCTGGCGCTGTTCTACGGCGGCATGGTGCGTTCCAAAAACATTCTTTCCGTGATGATGCAGTGCTTCGCCATCACCGGCCTGATCACCATCCTGTGGTTCGTGTACGGCTACAGCATGGCGTTCGACACCACCGGAATGGAAGCGGGCGTCGTCAACTTCAACTCGTTCGTCGGCGGCTTGTCCAAGTTGTTCCTGTCGGGCGTGACCCCAGCGAGCATCACCGGCCCTGCGGCGCTGTTCCCTGAGGCGGTGTTCGTCACCTTCCAGATGACCTTCGCGATCATCACCCCGGCGCTGATCGTCGGTGCCTTCGCCGAGCGGATGAAGTTCTCCGCGATGCTGATCTTCATGGGCGTCTGGTTCACCCTGGTCTACGCACCGATTGCCCACATGGTCTGGGGCGGCCCGGGTTCGTTGCTGGGCGACTGGGGCGTGCTGGACTTCGCAGGCGGCACCGTGGTGCACATCAACGCCGGTGTGGCTGGCCTGGTGGCGTGCCTGGTACTCGGCAAGCGCAAAGGCTTCCCGACCACCCCAATGGCGCCGCACAACCTCGGTTACACCCTGGTGGGTGCCGCGATGCTGTGGGTCGGCTGGTTCGGCTTCAACGCCGGCTCCGCAGCGGCAGCCAACGGCACTGCCGGCATGGCGATGCTGGTCACCCAGATCGCTACCGCTGCTGCAGCGCTGGGCTGGATGTTCGCCGAGTGGGTCACCCACGGTAAGCCAAGCGCACTGGGCATTGCCTCGGGTGTGGTCGCTGGCCTGGTGGCAATCACGCCAGCCGCTGGCACCGTGGGCCCGATGGGCGCCCTGGTGATCGGTCTGGCTGCCGGTGTGGTGTGCTTCTTCTGCGCCACGACGCTGAAACGCAAGCTGGGCTACGACGACTCCCTGGACGCCTTCGGCGTACACGGTATCGGCGGTATCCTCGGCGCAATCCTGACCGGCGTGTTCGCTGCTCCTTCGCTGGGCGGCTTCAACGCGGCCACCACTGACATCGCGGCGCAAGTCTGGATCCAGTGCAAAGGCGTCGGCTTCACTGTGATCTACACAGCCATCGTGACCTTCATCATCCTCAAGGTGCTGGACGTGGTGATGGGCCTGCGTGTGACCGAAGAAGAAGAGGCGGTCGGCCTCGACCTGGCGCAACACAACGAGCGCGGCTACAACTTGTAAGTACGCGAAAAAAAGATGCCCGGCTTGCCGGGCATTTTTTTGCCTGGCGTTTGTCAGTCATAACAAGCTGTGTCGGTTTTTGCGCCCAGTTTGTGATGGGGCGCACGCGGCACTTTCCAGCGTGCGAATGTCTTACAGGCATGTAGGCGTATTCGGCACTTTGTTTTTTCCCAGAGCGCGCTAGAATGCGCGCCGATGGGCGGAGAACTGTATGTGGCAACAGACCCTGGTCACCCTGCGGGCAAAGCCCCGGGGCTTTCACCTGGTAACCGACGAGTTACTTGCCGGCCTGCCTGAATTGAAGGCATGTCGCGTGGGCCTTTTGCATCTGTGGCTGCAGCACACCTCGGCCTCGTTGACCGTCAACGAGAATGCCGACCCGGCGGTTCGTCGTGACTTCGAGCGTTTCTTCAATTCGCTGGTGCCGCAAGGCCGGGCAGGATTCGAGCACAACGACGAAGGCCCGGACGATCTGCCGGCGCACTTCAAGGCCAGTCTCCTGGGCTGCCAGCTGAGTTTGCCGGTGAAGAACGGCCGCTTGGCGATGGGGACCTGGCAAGGTGTTTATCTGGGCGAGCACCGTGATCATGGCGGTGCTCGTAAAGTCCTCGCCACTCTGCACGGTGATGGGGCATAAGCCACTGGTTATCCAGTGGATGTTGATTTTTTTCCGGCGACCTCGACAGAGGGTGAAGCTGGGCTATAACTAATCTGCTTTTCGCAAGTCATGAGGTAGAACATGAGCGACGATGATCTGGAAAACGACGAACTGGAAGTAGGTGACGAAGACGACACCGAAGAAGGTCTTGAAGCGGCGGCTGAAGACGTTGCTGACGACGACGGTGGCGATGATGCGCCTGTTCCGGCTGCCAAGGGCAAGGCCAAGGCTGCTGTTTCGGTAGACGAACTGCCGAGCGTCGAGGCCAAGAACAAAGAGCGCGACGCGCTGGCCCGTGCGATGGAAGAATTCCTCGCGAAAGGCGGCAAAGTGCAGGAAGTCGAGGCCAACGTGGTGGCCGATCCACCGAAGAAGCCAGATAACAAGTACGGCAGCCGACCTATCTGAGGTCTGCCACCTGCTTGCTGAAAGAGCCCGCCGTCGCTGCGGGCTTTTTCATGCCTGTAGCAAACTGGCTGGCCCACCGCATTCCTGTGTGGGCGCTGGCTTCAGTGTGTATGCCAACTGCGCAGCAATGGCGGCAGTTCGGTCAAGCTGCGAATCTCGGCATCCGGGCGCTTTTCACCTTCCCACGGCTTGCCTGTCGGGTTGAACCACACCGCACGCAGGCCCGCCTGCTGCGCCCCGGCGATGTCATCACCCGGGTGGTCGCCCACGTGCACTGCCTTGCTGGCGTCCACGCCACCGCGTTGCAACGCTTCCTGAAACAATCGCGCATCCGGCTTGGCGATGCCGACATCTTCGGCGCGCAGGGCAAAGTGAAAGTAGTCCGCCAGGCCCACGCGCTGCACATCAGCATTGCCATTGGTGATCACCCCCAGCAAAAAGTGCTGGCGCAAGGCTTGCAGCATCGGCTCGGCTTCCGGGAATACGCTGAGCTGGTGGCGTGCGTGGATGAATGCCTCGAAGCACACATCGGCCATTTCCGTGGCCTCGGGCTGTGGATAACCGGCCTCTTCAAAGGCGTGCATCAACACCCGGTGGCGCAGGATGCTGATGCGGTATTTCAGCTCGGGATGACGCTCCAGCACCTGTTGGCGCAACTGGGCGAAATGCTCCAGGGGCAAGTCGCCGACCTTGGCGGCGTTCACCGCCAGCCATTCGCGCATCGACGCCTCGGCGCTGATGATGACGGGTACGTTGTCCCAGAGTGTGTCGTCCAGGTCGAAGGTGATCAGCTTGATACTCATGAGTCGCCGCCCTTGATGCGTTTGGCCCGTGGATGGGCGCTGTCGTACACCGTTGCCAGGTGCTGGAAGTCGAGGTGGGTATAGATCTGCGTAGTCTTGATATCGGAGTGGCCGAGCAGCTCTTGTACCGCGCGCAGGTCCTGGGACGATTCCAGCAGATGGCTGGCAAAGGAGTGCCGCAGCATATGCGGATGCAGGTTCTGGCCCAGCTCGCGCTCGCCGGCAGCCTTGACCCGCACCTGAATGGCCCGAGGCCCCAGGCGCCGGCCTTGCTGGCTGATAAACACGGCGTCGTCCACCGGGTTGGCCAGGGCGCGTAGCGGCAACCAGAGTTGCAGCGCCTCGCGGGCCTTCCTGCCGACCGGCAGCACGCGGGTCTTGCTGCCTTTGCCAAGCACTTGCACCAGGCCGTCCGCCAGGTCCAGTTGATCCAGGTTGAGTCCGGTCAGCTCCGACAGGCGCAGGCCAGAGGAATAAAACAGCTCGAGGATCGCCTGGTCGCGGTGGGCGAGGAAGTCATCCTCTACCGCACCCTCCAGCAGTTGCAGGGCGCGATCGGTGTCGAGGGTCTTGGGCAGGCGCCGCTCGCCCTTGGGCGGGGACAGGCCGTTGGCCGGGTCGTGGTCGCACAGGCCTTCGCGATTGAGGTAGTGATAGAGGCCGCGCACCGCCGACAGCAGGCGCGACAGGCTGCGCGAGGACTGGCCCTGCTGGTGCAGGCGCGCGATCAGGCTGCGCAGGCCCTGGATATCCAGGGCTTTCCAGCTGCTGATCTGGTGTTTTTCGCAGTACGCCAGGACCTTGTTCAAGTCCCGTCGATAAGCTTCCAGGGTATGGGGCGACACCTGGCGCTCGTTGCGCAGGTGAGCGCAATAAGCGTCCAGTTGCCGTTCCATGGCTAGCGCACCGCGCGCAGGGCGGTGGTAAAGCGCGGTAATACCCGGCCCAGCACTTCGGCGATATAGGTCAGGAACAGCGTGCCTACCGAGCTTTTGTAGTGTTGCGGGTCACGGCTGGCGATGGCCAGTACGCCGTGCAGGCCTTGATGACTGAGCGCGACCACGGCGGTGGAGCCGATCTGCTTGCGCTGTTCGGCGCCAAACAGGAAGTCCAGTTCGTGCTCGCGCAAGGTACCGCTGATGGTCTTGCCTTCGGACAACAGGCCGCCGATCGCGGTTTGCGCATCGCCACCGCTGACCCAGCGACCCACCGGCATCGGGTTGTCGCTGAACAGGATCAGGCTGACAAAGGGCACCTGGAAGTCCTGGCGCAGGCTGTCTTCGACGGCGATCACCGTTTCTTCCAGGCTGGTGGCGTCCATCAGGGTCAGAATCAGGCGGCGGGTCTTGTCGAAAAGGCGGTCGTTGTCGCGGGCCACGTCCATCAACTGCGAGAGCCGATGACGCATTTCGATATTACGCTCGCGCAGGATCTTCATCTGCCGCTCCACCAGCGACACGGTATCGCCGCGCTGGTGAGGGATGCGCAGGGCCGGCAGCAGCTCTTCGTGCTCGACGAAGAAATGCGGATTCGCCTCAAGGTACGCCGCGACAGCAGCGGCCTCCAGACTTTCGCTCGGGGTAGCTTGTGCGGGTACTTGAGGCTTATCGGTCATTAGCTTTGCTCACTCATAGACGGACCTGTCCTTCGTATACACGCGAGGCCGGCCCGGTCATCATCACCGGGTGGCCAGGGCCTGCCCATTCGATGGACAGGCGTCCACCGGGCAGGTCGATCAGCAGCGGCGAATCCATCCACCCCTGGCTGATCGCGGCCACGGCAGCGGCGCAAGCACCGGTACCGCAGGCCTGGGTTTCGCCGGCGCCGCGTTCCCACACACGCAATTGCGCGCGGGTACGGTCGATCACCTGCAGGAAGCCCACGTTGACCCGTGCCGGAAAGCGCGGGTGGTGTTCGATCTTCGGCCCCAATTCATGCACGGGCGCGTTGTTGATGTCGTTGACCCGCAGTACGGCATGCGGGTTGCCCATGGACACCGCGGCGATATCGACAGTCTTGCCTTCCACGTCCAGCGCGTAGCTGGTGGCCTGCTCGGTGGCCTGGAACGGAATGTCCGCCGGCACCAGGCGAGGGGCGCCCATGTTGACGCTGATCTGGCCGTCGCTGCGGATATCCAGCTCGATCACGCCGCTCTTGGTCTCGACGCGAATCTGCCGCTTGGCGGTCAGGCGCTTGTCCAGCACAAAGCGGGCGAAGCAGCGCGCACCGTTGCCGCACTGTTCCACTTCGGTACCGTCGGAGTTGAAGATCCGGTAACGGAAGTCCACCTCCGGGTTGCTCGGTGCCTCGACGATCAGCAATTGGTCGAAGCCAATCCCGGTATGCCGGTCGCCCCACTGTTTAGCGTGCTTGGGCAGGATGTGCGCGTGCTGGCTGACCAGGTCGAGGACCATGAAATCATTGCCCAGCCCGTGCATCTTGGTAAAACGCAGCAGCATGGCTTACTCCGGCAGCAGGCTTTCGCCAGCATACAACTCGGCTACCGTCTCGCGGCGACGCACTTCGAACGCTTGATCACCGTCCACCAGCACCTCGGCGGCACGGCCGCGGGTGTTGTAGTTGGAACTCATGACAAACCCGTAGGCACCGGCCGAATGCACGGCCAGCAAGTCGCCTTCCTCCAGTGCGAGCTGGCGGTCCTTGGCCAGGAAGTCGCCGGTCTCGCAGATCGGGCCGACGATGTCGTAGGTGCGCGGGGCGCTGTCGCGAGGCTTCACGGCAGTGACGTCCATCCAGGCCTGGTACAGCGCCGGGCGGATCAGGTCGTTCATCGCCGCGTCGACGATGGCGAAATCCTTGTGCTCGGTGTGCTTGAGGTACTCGACCTGGGTCAGCAGCACGCTGGCGTTGGCGACGATGTAGCGGCCCGGCTCGAACATCAGCGTCAGGTCGCGGCCTTCGGTGCGCTCGCGCACGGCCTGGATGTAGTCGGCAATCAGCGGCGGTTCTTCGTCGCGATAACGTACGCCGACACCACCACCCAGATCGATGTGGTGCAGGTAGATGCCGCACTCGCCCAGGCGATCGATCAACGCCAGCAGGCGGTCGAGGGCATCCAGGAACGGTGGCAGGGTGGTCAGTTGCGAACCGATGTGGCAATCGACACCCAATACTTCCAGGTTCGGCAGCTGGGCGGCGCGGATGTACACGTCCTCGGCGTCGGCAATGGCGATGCCGAACTTGTTCTCTTTGAGACCGGTGGAAATGTACGGGTGGGTACCGGCGTCAACGTCCGGGTTGACGCGCAGGGAAATCGGCGCGCGAACGCCCATCTCGGCGGCCACGGTCTGCAGGCGTTCCAGCTCATCGGTGGATTCGACGTTGAAGCAGTGCACGCCCACTTCCAGGGCGCGGCGCATATCTTCGCGGCTCTTGCCGACGCCGGAGAACACGATCTTGTCAGCCTGGCCGCCAGCGGCCAGTACTCGTTCCAGCTCGCCACGCGACACGATGTCGAAACCAGCGCCCAGGCGCGCCAGGACATTCAGTACGCCGAGGTTGGAGTTGGCTTTCACCGCGTAGCACACCAGGTGCGGCACGCCGTTCAGCGGGTCGGTGAACGAGCGGTACTGCGCTTCGATGTGCGCGCGCGAGTACACGTAGGTCGGGGTACCAAAGCGCTCGGCAATCGCGGACAACGCCACGCCTTCCGCGAACAGCTCGCCGTCCCGGTAGTTAAAAGCGTCCATGATCTTCCCTTAGTAGGTGTCGTGCTTATGCGCTTTAGCGGGTTTTTGCGACGATTGCGCCTGTTCATTCGGATCTTTGCTGTCATCGGGCAGGTACAGCGGGCCTTTTTGACCACAGGCACTAACGAGGCAGGCGACCGCGACGAGCGCAGCAAGGGAAGAGATCAGGCGCTTCATGGCGAAATCCTTGAATATGCATTAATTGCGCCCGAGTATACCGACCACCCGCCAGCTTGCCTATGCGCTGGAATACCCGTCCAGCGGGGGTTTGCCGAGATAGTCGGGAAACGTCCTACGCTCGATGGGGATATTTCATTCCGTCGATCGTGATGAAATCGGTATCCTTTGCAATCGGCGAGGCTCGCCCGTATCGTGCGGCGCTTGAGCAAAACCAGACACTTTTGAGGTTGCCACAATGAGTTTGACCGAAGCCCGTTTTCACGACCTGGTGGATTCGACCCAGCAGGCACTGGAAGATATTTTCGACGACAGCGGCCTGGACGTGGACCTGGAAAACTCGGCCGGCGTGCTGACCGTCAAGTTCGAGAGCGGCCAGCAGTTGATCTTCAGCCGCCAGGAGCCGCTGCGTCAGCTGTGGCTGGCGGCGCGCTCCGGTGGCGTGCACTTCGACTACGAAGAAGAAAGCGGCAAGTGGCAGTGTGACAAGAGTGAAGAGCTGTTGGGCGAGATGGTCGCGCGCCTGGTCCACGAATATACCGGCGCCGAGCTGGATTTCGACGAGATCTGACCGTGACCCAGCCTGTACCTGTCCGCCCGCCGAAGCCGCTGTTCAGTAATGTCAGCCCGGCGGTGCCGTCACCTTGTATCAGTTTGTGTCGTCTGGACGAGCATAAAGTCTGCCTTGGTTGCTTCCGCCACGTGGAAGACATCCGTGAATGGCGCTCCGCCGACGATGCCCGGCGCCGGGTGATCTGCCTGGATGCCGAGCAGCGCAGGGCGCGCGCCTGAGGTCGTCTTGTTTATTTGTGACGCTGTGGTAGTGTCCGGGTACGCCTCAACTCATCGAGGCCCGTGAGAACCCCGCCTTTTCCTGGCGGGGTTTTGCTTTTTTGTGCAGAAAAAAGGAGTCTGCCTGAATCATGACCACCGCACCGTCCATCATTCTTACCCGTCTTGACGTGCAGCGTCTGGAGCAACTGATCGACCGCTTGGGCGACGAGTCTCCCGGCGTCGAAGCGTTGCAAGCCGAACTCGACCGCGCCGAAGACGTGGTCGGTCACGATGAAGTGCCTGCGGGTGTCGTGACCATGAACTCCAGCGTGCATTGCCGTGAGCAAGGCAGCGGCAAGGACTACCACCTGACCCTGGTCTACCCCAAGGACGCCAACGCCGACGAAGGCAAGATCTCGATCCTGGCGCCGGTCGGCAGCGCGTTGCTCGGCCTGCAGGTGGGCCAGCATATCGACTGGCCAGCGCCAGGCGGCAAGACGCTCAAGCTCGAATTGCTCAGCGTTGAAGGCCAGCCCAAGGATGGCGGCGCCTTTCCTCTCTAAATCTGGCTCAGCGCCGCATTGAGCGACAGCTCCAGCTCGGCCTTGTAGCGCAGGTACAAATTGCTCGGGCTCTGTACATCACCGAGCAGGCCCGACAGGTCCAGGTCGGTGATGTAGCAGCGGTAACGTTCGGCTTCCCGACGTTGCCCGACAATCTCCTGGGCGACCACTGCAAACAGCTGGTCGCCAAACTCCAGTTCGCAAAACTCCCGCTGATTGCAGTACAGGGTAATGCCCACTTGGCCGGGCGCCGCCTTGCCAATAATCGCCTGCACGTCATAAAACGGTTTGTTTGTCGGGTTTTGCGGTGCCGGCCGCGGCTCGATGCCGCGTGCGCGACTGCTGCCCGACGGCAACAGCTGGTAATAAAAGATTTGCACCTCGCCCAGCGGTTGTTGCGGGTCCAGCGGTGACAGCGCATCCCGGCGATAAATGATCGATTGCAGGAAGCGCTGCAACGGCGCCAACAAGCTCTGCTCATCATGGAACGGCAAGCGTTGCTGCCAGAGCGCGTTGAACTCATCCAGCACATACAGCTCGGCGAAACCTTCGTTGACCCGGTAGAACACCTGCACGCAATCGGCCATGCCCATCGGCAGCAACAAGGCCAGGTCGTGGTCTTCCAGGGCCATGGCGTCCAGGTGCAGCGGGCTGTAGCTGGCGAGTTCTTCGCTGAGGTAGGCAATCAGCGCGTCCTGGGTTGCCAACGACACATGGGTGGCCTGGCCCGGCGTCAATTCCATCACGTGATAGTGCTGCTGTACCTGGAGCAGGTAGCGGTGATTGCCCTGGCCGAGCAGCAGGTTCTGCGCGGTGTCGAAGATTTCTTCGACCCGCTGGGCAATGAACTGCGCACGGTTGTGACAGAAACAGCGCACCCGCAACCGCGGCAAATGGTCGGCCGGCAGTTGGTTGAGGTAGTCGCGCAGGCAGTCGAGCAGCGCATGGGGGCCGTCGTAACGACTGACCATCACCTCGTTCCAGCTATTGAGCGTGACCTGGTCCAGGGTCAGCACCAGGTTGTCGCGCACCCCGGCATAACTCAGCGAGTCGGTACGCTCGGTGGTCATCAGGATATTCAGGTCGCGGTGATGCTTGAGCGGGTCGACGCCGACGTTGATCAGCAACAACACCTCCTCGGGCACCGCCGAGCGCAGCAGGCGTTCCTCATCGACGCTGGCCAGTGGCAGGGCGATGGTCTGTTGCAGGCTGCCGAGCAGGTTGAACAGCTCGAACTCGGTCATGTCGCTGACGCCTGGATGCAGCGCCAGGCGGGTGCTGCTGTCGATCACGCCGTTGCGGTGGCACCAGGTGAGCATTTCCAGCAGGTCACGGCTGCGCTTGATCGGCGCGAAGTGTTCCCATTCCAAGGCCGTGAGGTTGCCGTTGTACAAGCCCCAATGGTGCTGGCCCGGCTCCTTGCGATTGGGCGATTGCACCAGGGTGAGGGTATCTTCGGCCAGGTCCGGGGCGATGCCGGGGTTGATGAATTCGACCTTGCCGGCCTTGCGTTCGAAGGCGGCATACAGGCGCCGGCCCAGCACATTGAGGTCGCGCTTGTTGATCAGGCTGACGGTCTGTTCGGTGCGGGCGAATTGGGTCAGGAAGCGATAGCTGTAGTTCAGCTCGTTGACCAGGGCGCGGCGCTCGGACGCCACCTGGCGTACTTTCCACTGGCTGCGGCTGTCCAGCAGCGCCAGCTGGCGTTGGTCCCAGCCCCACTCATGCGCCAGGCGCTCCAGCAACAGCCGCTGCCAACTGGTCGCACGCTGGCCGACGGTCAGCTTGCGGTTGACCTTCAGGTACAGCGCCCGCCGTACCAGTTCCAGGCGTTCCGGCTCGTGACGGGCCTTGAGGTATTCCTCGATGCGACGGTAGACCACGATGTACGGGTCGAGCTCATCCAGGTCCATCTGGTTGGCGAACACCGCGCGCTTGAAGCGCAGGCTCAGGCACTGCACGTTCGGGTGCTCGCTGGCGTAAACCTCGGTCAGCAGCAGCTTGAGCACCGACTTGTAGGGTGACTCGATGCCCTTGAACAGCTGCCACAGCCCGGCGCCGATGAATTCGCCCGGAGGAATGTGCGCCAGGTGGCCGAGGTCGAGGGTTTCATCGGCGCGGATAAAGCGCTTGGAAATCAGCGTATGGGTGAACTCGGCATAGCGGGTTTCTTCGTACACCGGCACCAGCCACCAGATCGGCGTGCGCCCGGCCAGCCAGATGGCGGTGCGGTAGAACTCGTCCAGCAACAGGTAATGCTGGGTGGTGCCGCAGTCGTCGGAGCTCAGTTGCGTGTCGCGCTCGCCGAGCACAAAGCGCGTCGGCTCGATCAGGAAGAAGTGCGCTTCGGCGCCCATGCTCAGGGCCCAGGCTTCCAGCAGCTGGCATTTTTTGCGCAGTTCGGCCAGCTCGGTTTCGCCGAGGTCCGGCGCATGGCACACCCACACGTCCATATCGCTCTGATCCGCCTGGGCCAGGGTGCCGAGGCTGCCCATCAGGAACAATCCATGAATCGGCCGTGGCGGGTTGCCATGGCGTGGCTTGTAGGAGAACGAGCGTGTCAGACGCTGGGCTTCGGTCAGGGCTTGGGGGTCGGGTTCGAAATTTGAGAGCCCCGCAGGCGTGCTGCCCGAGACGTAGCCTGGCAGCAGCGGGTGATTGACGTGAAAGAACAGCGGCAACAGGGTCAGCACGCTTTGCTGGCGTGGCGTCAGCCCCTCGACGGCCCGGGCCATGCGGCCTTCATTGAGGGCCATGAAACGCGCGCGCAGTTGGGCCAGTACCTTGCGGTCAATGCCTTCGTCCAGGTCGGGGCGGATTTCGTGGGTGCGGGTCATGTCGAATTCGTTGGCTCGCAGGGCCCAACGTGGGCGGCCGTGTCGGAGTTTACAGCCAGTAGCGTAGGAGGTTTAGAGCGAAATTGTTTTTGGCGCCAGAATTTTGTGGCGTCCACAGCAACGCCCCCGGAATCCGCAGAGCGCGGACTCCATGGGCGGTCTCAGGGATCAGGCAGCTTCTTTGGTGGTGGCAGTGGTGAGGATGGTCAGCAGCGTTTGAGCCTGCTCTGCAGCGTCCCGGCCAAGGCTGGTCAGGTAGCCCCCGTCTGGCTGGTCGATAAGTCCTTTCGCATGAAGGCGTTTGGCAGCGGCGATGGCAGTGGGAGCGGCGGTCTGGTGGACTTTCAGACCTTCCTTGGTGCTGTCCAAGGGGAAGAGTACAAGGATTTCCAGTTCGGCAACCAACTCAGGGGTATACGACATAAGGACTCCAGACTTTCTAAAATTTATTAGAGGCTAGCAGGGCATAAGGTGAACGCACTTTGCCGGGCTGTCCAGTAGGAGCAAGCGCGCTCGCGAAAAACCTGAGAGCGCCGCGTGTATTCAGGCTGCTCGTGTTGGCGTTGGCGGTTTTCGCGCGCAGGCTGGCTCCTGCCAGGTCTGGTGACTTAGTTGTTTTCCGGAGGCAGCTCTGGCAGTGCCCGCAGCGCTGTTTCGTACCATTCGGTATCGAATGCGCGGTCTTCTTCGAGCATCTTGTCGATTTCCACGGCCAGTACATGGGCCATGAGATTCAGAACGTCGTCGCGCTCATAGCCCACCAGCGTCAGCTTGTTGAAGGTGGCTTTGGCGGCAGGCGGGTTGTCGCTTTCGATCTGGTTTTCGATGGCCTGGGTCAGCGTACTTTCGGTGAACTCTTCTTCGTCGCTGTCGATATCGGTCGGCTCGCTCATGGCAGGCTCCTGTAGGAAAGGGCGCCAGTCTACCCCCATTCAAGCGGTTGATGCTGCTGGCAAGGCCAGGCCCGGGGAGCTATAACGCTTGCAGCCAACCCCATTCCCGGCCTGGAGGCAATCGCAATGCTCAAGCTCTACGGATTCTCGGTCAGCAACTACTACAACATGGTCAAGCTGGCGTTGCTGGAGAAGGGGCTGCCTTTCGAAGAGGTGCCTTTTTACGCCGGGCAAACCCCCGAAGCCCTGGCGGTCAGCCCGCGCGGCAAGGTCCCGGTGCTGGGCGTGAAGCAGGGCTTTATCAACGAAACCAGCGTGATCCTCGAATACATCGAGCAAACCCAGGAAGGGCCTTCGCTGCTCCCGGCCGAGCCGTTCCAGCGCGCCCAAGTGCTGGCGCTGTGCCGAGAAATCGAGCTGTATATCGAATTGCCGGCTCGCGCCTGTTTCGCCGAGGCCTTTTTCGGCATGCCGGTGCCGGAGGCGATCAAGGAAAAATCCAAGGCGGAGCTGTTGCTCGGGGTTGGCTCATTAGGCCGGCACGGTAAATTCGCGCCATTTGTGGCGGGGGAGAGCTTCACGATTGCGGATCTGTATTTCATGTACAGCGTGAACCTCGCCTGCGCGGTGGGCGAGAAGCTGTTTGGCCTGGATCTGCTGGCTGAGATGCCGAAAGCTAAAGCGTTGCTGGAACGTTTGCACGGGATGCCCAACGCGCAGAAAGTGGCGGCGGACAGGGAAGCGGCGATGCCGGCGTTCATGGCCATGGTGGCGGCGAAGAAATAGCGACGATCACACTTGTAGGAGCCGGCTTGCCGGCGATGGCGGCCTCAAGATCAACTGCGATCTCAAGGACCTCATCGCCGGCAAGAGAGTGCTTAGCGGCTGGCGAGCAGGGCCTGGCCGCGCGCGACGGCAGCCTTCACCTGCGCCGGTGCAGTGCCGCCCACGTGGTTACGGGCATTCACCGACCCTTCCAGGGTCAGTACCGCGAACACGTCCTGCTCGATCTGGTCGCTGAATTGACGCAGCTCTTCCAGGCTCATTTCCGCCAGGTCCTTGCCGGTGTCCACGCCGTACTTCACGGCGTGGCCGACGATTTCGTGGCAATCACGGAACGGCAGGCCACGGCGCACCAGGTAGTCCGCGAGGTCAGTCGCGGTGGAGAACCCGCGCAACGCCGCTTCACGCATGATCGCGTGCTTGGGCTTGATCGCCGGGATCATGTCGGCAAACGCGCGCAACGAGTCGCGCAGTGTATCGGCGGCGTCGAACAGCGGTTCCTTGTCTTCCTGGTTGTCCTTGTTGTAGGCCAGCGGCTGGCCTTTCATCAGGGTCAGCAGACCCATCAGCGCGCCGAACACGCGGCCGCTTTTGCCGCGTACCAACTCGGGCACGTCGGGGTTTTTCTTTTGCGGCATGATCGAGCTGCCGGTGCAGAAGCGGTCCGGCAGGTCGATGAACTGGAATTGCGCACTGGTCCACAGCACCAGCTCCTCGGAGAAGCGCGACAGGTGCATCATCGCGATGCTCGCGGCGGCGCAGAATTCGATGGCGAAGTCACGGTCCGACACGCCGTCCAGGGAGTTGCCGCCCACGGCGTCAAAACCCAGCAGTTGTGCGGTGTATTCGCGGTCGATCGGGTAGGTGGTGCCGGCCAGTGCGGCGCTGCCCAACGGCATGCGGTTGGCGCGCTTGCGGCAATCCACCAGGCGCTCGTAGTCGCGGCTGAGCATCTCGAACCAGGCCAGCAGGTGATGGCCGAAGGTCACGGGCTGTGCGGTCTGCAGGTGGGTGAAGCCGGGCATGATGGTGTCCGATTCACGCTCGGCCTGCTCCAGCAGACCTTTTTGCAAGCGGGTGATTTCGGACAGGATCAGGTCGATTTCGTCACGCAGCCACAGGCGAATATCGGTAGCCACCTGATCGTTGCGGCTGCGGCCGGTGTGCAGCTTCTTGCCGGTCACACCGATGCGGTCGGTGAGGCGGGCCTCGATGTTCATGTGCACGTCTTCCAGGTCGACGCGCCAGTCGAACGTACCGGCTTCGATCTCGCTGCGAATCGTGGTCAGGCCGTCGATGATGCTGTCGCGCTCGGCGTCGGTCAGCACGCCGACCTTGGCCAGCATCGTCGCGTGGGCGATGGAGCCCATGATGTCGTGGCGGTACAGGCGCTGGTCGAAGGTGACGGAGGCGGTGAAGCGGGCGACGAAGGCGTCGACGGGTTCACTGAAGCGGCCGCCCCAGGACTGGTTGGTCTTGTCGGTGCTCATGGATTCGCTCGTGATCTGCTTAATAAAGAGGCATGGAAGTGTGCCGGCGATAATAACAGGGTTGCCCGTTGAGGCGGTGCTGCGGGTCGTCGGCATTTTTATTTGTGCAAAGCTGGCTAAGTGCCTTGCCGTCGAACGCGTCCGGGAAGAGACTGGGACAAGGCTTTATTGAAACGATATTTGACGATTGAGCAATGTCGTCTCAGTGAGCGTCTACAGTTGGACTGATAGTGTGTGAATGCACCAAAGTCGGGTGATGCGGTCATAGCCCAGACTAACCATTAAAAAGGGGGGTATTCGGATTGTGTATCAGCAAACCCTACGACAGTGCCCGCAGGCAGCAGGTCTTGGGCGCTATTGAACAGGTCCGGGTAAATATGGGTGCCGCTGTCGGGGCACTTTTTGCCGCTCGCGCTAGTCTTAGCGTGGATCGCTGTGACGCAAGTCACCGCACCTGTCTACGCTATCCTTGTGCGAGACTCACGCAGGAATCCAGCGCAATATGAATGTCCTGATCGTTGATGACGAACCCCAAGCCCGCGAGCGACTGAGCCGTTTGGTCAGTGAACTCGAGGGTTATACAGTCCTTGAGCCGAGCGCCACCAACGGGGAGGAGGCGTTGGCGTTGATCGACAGCCTCAAGCCCGATGTGGTGCTGCTCGATATCCGCCTGCCGGGCCTTGATGGCCTGCAAGTTGCCGCCCGCCTGAGTGAGCGAGAATCGCCACCTGCCGTGGTGCTGTGCGCGGCCCAGGAAGAGTTTTCCGCCGACACGCTCGAAGCCAGCGGTGTCAGCTTCCTCACCAAACCCGTGGCTGGCGAGGCGTTGCTCAAGGCGCTGAAAAAGGCCGAGCGGCCCAATCGTGTCCAGCTCGCCGCACTGACCCAGCCCGCCGCCCAAAGTGGTAACGGGCCACGCAGCCACATCAGCGCCCGTACACGCAAAGGCATCGAGCTGATTCCGCTGGGCGAGGTGGTCTATTTTATTGCCGATCACAAGTACGTGACCCTGCGCCACCAGGGCGGCGAAGTGCTGCTCGATGAGCCGCTCAAGGCGCTTGAAGATGAATTCGGCGACCGCTTCGTGCGGATCCACCGCAACGCGCTGGTGGCCCGCGAGCGAATCGAAAGATTGCAGCGCACACCCCTGGGGCATTTCCAGTTGTTCCTCAAAGGGCTGAATGGCGATGCATTGATCGTCAGCCGACGCCATGTCGCCGGTGTGCGCAAGATGATGCAACAGCTTTAGCCTGGGGCCTGCGGCGATGCCTGTACCTCTTATCCCGGTGCGACGCGGCCAGGGAGGCCCCGCACTTGCTGATTCAAATCAAAGCGTATTTGCCTGAGCTGTTATTATCTGCCGTATCTATTCAGTACGGATTGATCCATGTCCTCTCGCGAAATCCGCATCGCCACCCGTAAAAGCGCCTTGGCCTTGTGGCAGGCCGAATACGTCAAAGCACGCCTTGAGCAGGCCCATGCCGGCCTCAAGGTGACCCTGGTGCCCATGGTCAGTCGCGGCGACAAGCTGCTGGACTCGCCGCTGTCGAAGATCGGCGGCAAGGGCCTGTTCGTCAAGGAACTGGAAACCGCGCTGCTGGAAAACGAAGCCGACATCGCCGTGCATTCGATGAAAGACGTGCCCATGGATTTCCCTGAAGGCCTGGGCCTGTTTTGCATCTGCGAGCGTGAAGACCCGCGCGACGCCTTTGTTTCCAACACCTACGCGTCGTTGGATGAGCTGCCGCTGGGCAGCATCGTCGGCACGTCCAGCCTGCGTCGCCAGGCACAGTTGCTCACTCGCCGCCCGGACCTGCAGATTCGTTTCCTGCGCGGCAACGTCAACACCCGCCTGGCCAAGCTGGATGCCGGCGAATATGACGCGATCATCCTCGCCGCGGCCGGCTTGATCCGCTTGGGTTTCGAAGATCGCATCACCTCGGCCATCAGTGTCGAGGACAGCCTGCCGGCCGGTGGGCAAGGCGCAGTGGGCATCGAATGCCGCACCGCCGATACTGAAATTCACGCCTTGCTCAAACCCCTGGACCACCACGACACCGAAGTGCGCGTCACGGCCGAACGCGCCCTGAACAAGCACCTCAACGGCGGCTGCCAGGTGCCGATTGCCTGCTACGCCGTGCTCGAAGGCGACAATCTGTGGCTGCGTGGCCTGGTAGGCGATCCGGATGGCGGCACCCTGCTGACTGCCGAGGTGCGTGGTCCGCAGCGTGATGCCACGGCCCTGGGGATCCAGGTGGCGGAGGAGCTGCTGGACAAGGGCGCTGGCGCCATCCTGCAAAAAGTCTATGGCGAGGCCGGCCCGCAGTGACCGGATGGCGACTGCTGCTGACGCGGCCTGCCGAGGAATCAGCAGCCCTGGCTTCGGCATTATCAGACGCCGGAATCTTCAGCAGCAGCTTACCCTTGCTGGACATCGAGCCCTTTGCTGTTACCCCCGAGCAGCAGGCCGTGTTCCGCCACCTCGACCGTTACTGCGCAGTGATCGTGGTAAGCAAGCCGGCTGCGCGCCTTGCCGTGCAACAGCTGACCCAAGCCTGGCCGCAACTGCCATGGTTCAGCGTCGGCGGCGCCACCGCGCAGGTGTTGGCCGAGCACGGCCTAAACGTTGACTACCCCCAGTCTGGCGATGACAGCGAGGCCTTGCTTCAATTGCCTGCGTTGCGCGAGGCTATCGCGCGCCCGGATGCGCGGGTGTTGATCCTGCGCGGCGAGGGGGGGCGGGAGTTGCTGGCTGAGCGTTTGCGTGAGCAAGGTGCTAGTGTCGACTATCTGGAGTTGTATCGTCGTTTCTTGCCGGACTATCAGGCGGGAGTACTGATGCAACGCATCCAGTTGGAACGCCTGAACGGCCTGGTGGTCAGCAGTGGGCAGGGTTTCTTGCACTTGCAGGCCCTGGCTGGCGCCGATTGGTCTCAGGTGGCCCGGCTTCCGTTGTTCGTGCCCAGTCCGCGAGTCCAGGAGATGGCGCGGGCCGCAGGCGCAGAAAAAGTGGTGGATTGTCGCGGCGCGAGTGCCGCGGCTTTGTTAGTGGCGTTGGGCAGCTGTGTCTTGTGACGGCCGCCCCCACTCTCTGATACGCAAAGGACGGATACGTGAGCGAAACAGCCTTGCCTAAAGATGAAACCCAGCCCGCACTCGATGCGCCGGCTGAGTCACCGGTCACCGCGCCGCGCCGTGGCAATGGCCTGGCAATTGTCGCCCTGCTGCTGGGCGCTGCCGGCGTTGCCGCAGGCGGTTGGGGGATCGTGCAGGTCCGCGCCTTGCAAGCCAGCAGCCAGCAACAGCTGGGGCAGGTGCAGACCCTCGACGACCAGTCCCAGACCCTCAAGCAAAGCCAGCAGCAACTGGCGGCGCGCCTGGCCCAGTTGCCAGGTGCCGATGAGCTGGAGGAACGTCGCCGTCTGGTCGCGCAACTGCAGGGTGACCAGCAACGCTTGAGCCAGCGGCTGGAAACCGTGCTGGGCGCCAGCCGCCAGGATTGGCGTTTGGCTGAGGCCGAGCATTTGATTCGCCTGGCGAGCCTGCGCCTGTCGGCCTTGCAAGACATCAACAGTGCGCAGTCGCTGGTGCAGGGCGCCGACGAGATCCTTCGCGAGCAAAACGATCCGGGCTCGTATGCCGCTCGCGAGCAATTGGCCAAGAGCCTGGCCGCGCTGCGCAGCACTGAGCAGCCAGACCGCACCGGGCTGTACCTGCAATTGGCGGCCTTGCGTGACCAGGTCGTGCAACTGGCGGCCATCGCCCCTGAATATCAACTGACCGATCCCGCTTCCCAAGGACGCCCGACCACCGATACCGAGAGTCGTTGGAGCCAGTGGTGGGAGCAGATTTCGCGGTACTTCCGCATCGACTTCAACCCTGACGACAACATCCGTCCGTTGCTGGCCGGCCAAGGCCTGAACCAGGTACGCCTGGCCCTGAGCCTGGCCCTGGAGCAAGCACAGTGGGCCGCGCTCAATGGCGAGTCGGCGGTCTACAGCCGCTCGCTGGGCGAGGCGCGCAGCGTGCTGCAGGACAACTTCAACCAGGACAACCCGCAAAGCAAGGCGATGCTGGCACGTATCGCCGAGCTTGAGCCCAAGGCCGTCTCGGTGGTGACCCCGGACCTGGCCGCGAGCCTGGCCGCCGTGCAGGCGTACCTTGACCGTCGTCATCTGTCTGCCGACGAAGCCAAGGCGGCCGCAGGCACGCCGGCAACCCAGGAGTAGAGCCGATGAAGCGTTTCTATGTGATCCTGGTGCTGGCGATTGCGATCGCCCTGGCACTGGCCGTGGGCATTTCCAAGCACACCGGCTACGTGCTGATTACCTACCCGCATGTGCTGCATTACGAGTCGAGCCTGTGGGCCACCTTGGTGGCCGTGTTTGCCATCGGCCTGGCGATCTACCTGATCCGCGTGTTGTTGAGCCTGGTGACCACCTCCGGTGGGGTGGTCAACCCGTGGTCGCGGCGTAACCGCAGCCGCCGCGTGCAGATTGCCATCGAACAAGGCCAGATGGACCTCGCCGAGGGCCGCTGGGCCAGCGCCGAGCGCCATTTGCACCGTGCCGCCGAAGCCGAGCGCCAGCCATTGCTGTATTACCTCGGCGCCGCTCGTGCCGCCAATGAGCAAGGCCGCTACGAAGAGGCTGACGGCTTGCTGGAACGTGCCCTGGAGCGTCAGCCCCAGGCCGAGCTGGCGGTTGCCTTGAGCCACGCGCAGCTGCAGCTGGACCGAGGCGATACGGAGGGCGCGTTGACCACCTTGCAGGCGATGCACGAACGTCACCCGCACAACGCGCAGGTGTTGCGTCAATTGCAGCGCCTGCATCAGCAGCGGGGCGACTGGTCATCAGTGATCCGCCTGCTGCCGGAACTGCGCAAGGACAAGGTGCTGCCTGCCAGCGAGTTGGCCGAACTCGAGCGCCGCGCCTGGGGTGAAAACCTGAGCCTGGCTGCACAGCGCGAAGACCAGGGTGAAGCGGGCTTGCAGTCACTTGAGCGGGCCTGGCAACAACTCACCTCTGCGCAGCGGCAGGAGCCGCAATTGGTCCTGGCCTATGCCGAGCAGTTGCGTCAGTTGGGTGCCGACGCGAAGGCCGAAGAAGCGCTGCGTGGCGCAATCAAGCGCGGCTACGACAGCCACCTGATCCGTCTCTACGGCCTGTTGCGTGGCAGTGATCCCGCCCGCCAGTTGAAGTTTGCCGAAGGTTGGCTCAAGGACCATCCCGGCGATGCCAGCCTGCTGTTGACACTGGGCCGCTTGTGCCTGCAAAACAGCCTGTGGGGCAAGGCGCGTGACTACCTGGAGAGCAGCCTGCAGGTACAGCGCAATCCGGAAGCCTGTGCCGAACTGGCGCGGTTGCTGGCCCAACTGGGCGACACCGAGCGCAGCAACCAGCTGTTCCAGGAGGGGCTGGGCCTGCTGGATAGCCGCTTGCTGGCGTCACCGCTGCCGGTACCTGCGCGAGTTTGAAGTAGGATGTTATCCAAGGGTTGGCTCAGACAAATCTGATAGCCAACCCTTCAATGTCTCGCAAACGCGTTGGCTAGAGCCTTTATAGGCATGCTCCTACGTTCAATAGTTTGAAGTCTTCCATCCTCTGACGGGTTGTCCTTATCCTCTTGCGGAATCGTCTGCTCTAGCATGTATTGAAAGGGGTCGGGCCTTTCCTCTACCGTATTGACCTATATTTCGCGGTGCGGATAAAGCATGTCTTTGGCCCCTTCACGTTCCTTGTTTTTCCTTGCATTCCTGGCAGGTGGGCTGACGTTGGGTGCGTCCTTCTACCTGGAATTTGGCGCGTCGTTGCGGCCTTGTTTCCTGTGCCAGTTGCAAAGGGTCTTCCTGGCGGCCTTCACGCTGATCAACCTGGCCGCCGCGCTCTACAGCCCCAAGCGTTCTGCCATCTACCTGTACGGTCTGGCGAGCATGGGCTGCGCGTTACTCGGCGCCATCACTGCCGTGCGCCAGGTACTGTTGCAAAATGCCGCACCCGACCAGGCTGGCGACTGTTGGCCGAGCCTGCAATACATGATCGAAAACCTGTCGCTGTGGCAGGCATTGCAATCGGCCGTCAAAGGCACGGTTGATTGCGTTGATATCAACTGGACGTTGTTCGACCTGAGCCTCCCCGAGTGGAGCCTGCTGTTCTTCCTGGGCATGCTGATCCTGGGCGCTACGCAGTTTTCGCGGCTGATTTCGAGCCAGCGTTTGCGTCCTGCTCGGCACTGAAAGGCCGTCACACTTTGCAGAAGGGGATTAAACACTTGTATGAACTTTCTCTCCTGCGTACCTTGAAGCCACAGTCATGCGGGCATAATCTGGCCCGCACGCGTTAATGAAACCGTTTGTCAGATGTGGCCTTGTCCGGCTGCCGCTTTAATCCTTGAAGTGTTGCGCGGGCACCAGGCAGCAGCGCCCCTATAGGGAAGAGAGATCATCATGCTGGAAAGTTGTCAGAATGCTCAGGAACGCTGGGGTGGGGTGCACAAGCTGATCGACAGCTGGTTGAAGGCACGTCACGAACTGGTTCGGGCCTTTGATGCTCTCGGCGCCAAGCCCGAGGCACTGGCTGAGAACCGCGAACCGTTGCAGGATTTCTGCGCTGTGTTGGTGGACTACGTATCGGCTGGACATTTCGGTGTCTACGAGCAACTGACCAAAGAAGCGGAAGCTTTTGATGATCAGCGTGGTCTGGAATTAGCCGAGACCCTTTACCCACGTATCGATGTGATCACCGAAAAATTGCTCGCGTTCACCGACCTGTGTGATGCCGGTAATTGTGTCGCCGAAAAATTCAAGGAGCTGGGTGGCCTGCTCCATGAGCGTTTCGAATTGGAAGATTGCCTGATCGAAGTGCTGCACAACGCCCACAAGGAAGAGGCGGCCACCCAGGCCTGATCTTTGCTGGCGGGATAAAAAAACGGTGCGCATTGCGCACCGTTTTTTATTGGGTCAGTGACGAGTACCGAGCAATTCGATCTCGAACACCAGCGGCGTATACGGCGGGATCAACTCGCCGGCGCCGTCGGCGCCATAAGCCTGGGCTGACGGAATCACCAGGCGCCATTTCGCGCCCACTGGCATCTGTTGCAGCGCGCTGCTCCAGCCGCTGATCACGCTGTCGAGGCGAAACCATTGGGGCTGCGTGCTCTGATCGAACACAGTGCCATCGGGAAGGCGTCCCACGTATTTCACTTGGACCTGATCACTGGCCAACGGCTTGTTGCCCGTGCCGGCAGTGAGTTCGGTGAGCAGGATGCCATCCGCCAGTTCGCGCACACCTTTTGCGGATTTTTCCTTGGCTAGAAATTGCTGTTCGGCGGCCAGTGCTTTTTCACTTTGGGGTGCCTGCGCGTCGGCTTCGGTTTGCGCTTCGTGCTGGGCCAGAAGCTGCTCGATGCGCGCGTTATCCAGCGCCAGCGGTTTGCCTTGATAGGCCTGCTTGAGGCCGTCGATCAAGGCCTGGATCTGCAAGTACGGAACCTCCTGGCGCAGGCGTTCGCCGAGGCTGGCACCGAGGCTGTAGGCGAGGTCGTGTTGATCCTGCGCGGTGGTTTTCGCCGGTGATTGCTCGCCCGCATTGGCCATCGAGATTGCCAGGCCAAGCACAAGAAAAAGGTAACGCGACATGAGCATTTCTCCCGCCGAAAGTGCGACGGATTATGCCAGTGTGGGAGCGTAAAAAGTGCCGCGCATTTTCGTTATATCGATAAGAATTTTCGTACGTTGCAACGCAAGGCAAACGATACTGTCAACATGCCCTAGCGGCGGTAAGAGCAGAGGGCTAGTATGAGCCGCACCCACGTCATCCAGGAGGTAAACCATGTCGGCCAAACAGAAGCCTGTTAATACCCCGTTGCATTTACTCCAACAACTTTCGGGCAGCTTGCTCGAACACCTGGAAAGCGCCTGTTCCCAAGCGTTGGCCGATGCAGAAAAGCTGCTCGCCAAGCTGGAAAAACAACGCGGTAAAGCGCAAGAAAAGCTGCACAAATCCCGCACCAAACTGCAAGACGCCGCGACTGCCGGCAAGGCCAAGGCACAAGCCAAAGCCAAAGACGCTGTCAAAGAACTTGAGGACTTGCTGGACGCCCTCAAGGATCGCCAAGCTGAAACCCGCACTTACATTTCCCAACTCAAAAAAGATGCTCAGGAAAGCCTGAAACTGGCCCAGGGCGTTGGTCGTGTGAAGGAAGCCGTGGCTAAAGTGCTGGGCGCTCGTACCCCTGCAAAAGCCGTTGCCGCCAGCTCGGCGAAAAAGCCGGCAAGCAAGGCCGTTGCTGCGAAAGCACCTGCCAAGCCAGCTGCTAAAACTGCTGCTGCAAAACCAGCCGCCAAGCCAGTTGCCAAAACTGCTGCTGCAAAACCAGCCGCCAAGCCAGCTGCTAAAACTGCTGCTGCGAAACCAGCCGCCAAGCCAGCTGCCAAAACTGCTGCTGCGAAACCAGCCGCCAAACCAGCTGCTAAAACTGCTGCTGCGAAACCAGCCGCCAAGCCAGCTGCTAAACCCGCTGCTGCAAAACCAGCCGCCAAGCCAGCTGCCAA